>NZ_DJAS01000002.1:0-65129 GCF_002429765.1 Sphingobacterium sp. UBA5996 | reverse complement strand
ATCGAACCAATGACCTACTGATTACAAGTCAGTTGCTCTACCAGCTGAGCTAAAGAGGCTTTTTAAAGAAGTTTAAATGCTTGTGGCATAACAAAGAGCCTCTTATCGGGATCGAACCAATGACCTACTGATTACAAGTCAGTTGCTCTACCAGCTGAGCTAAAGAGGCGTTACTTCTTTTCAATCTTAATCACGGCTCACCGTTTTTAAGATGTTGCAAATATCGAAACCTTACAGCAAAATTGCAAGTCAAAAACAAGAATTTTCTACAGCAATAAGGCAAATATTTAAAAATCAAGCGCATTATTTTCAAGGACTGCAAATTTGTCATGATTCAATAATTAATATTGCCATTTTTTCCGAAATCCAGCTAAAAACCCAAATGGCACTTCAATTGTTATAATCCAACATATCAACAAAACTTTAATTAAGACAATAAAATGAATTTTAACAATTATACAATTAAAGCGCAAGAGGCCATACAAAAGGCGTCCGAAATTGCTGCTGGCCATCAGCAACAGGCGATTGAGACAGCTCATATTTTAAAAGCTTTACTCTCCGTCGATGAAAATGTTGTCAGCCACTTATTGAAAAAATTAAATGTTAACATCAGCTATCTCGGAACTGAACTTGATAAACAAGTGGAGGGTTTTCCTAAGGTTAGCGGTAGTAATATTTATTTAAGTAGTGATGCAAATAATGCGCTGCAAAAAGCACAAGGTTATTTAAAGGAATTTAATGATGAATTTGTATCTGTTGAACATCTATTGCTAGGTATCTTGGCAAGTTCCAGTAAGACGTCGACATTATTAAAATCACAGGGAGTGACGGAGAAAGATCTAAAGACGGCTATCAAAGAGTTGCGTGGAAATAGTCGAGTAACCGATCAGAATGCTGAGGCGACATACAATGCTCTCGGAAAATATGCACGAAATTTAAATGAATATGCGGAGTCGGGAAAGCTGGACCCAGTTATCGGTCGTGATGAGGAAATCAGACGGGTGATGCAGATCCTCTCCCGTCGCACCAAAAACAACCCAATACTTGTCGGTGAACCTGGGGTCGGTAAAACGGCTATCGCAGAAGGTATCGCTTACAGAATTATCAAAGGCGATGCACCCGAAAATTTAAAATCTAAAACTGTTTTTTCGTTGGATATGGGTGCTTTGGTTGCCGGTGCCAAATACAAAGGAGAATTTGAAGAACGTTTAAAAGCGGTTGTAAAAGAAGTTACAGATTCCAATGGAGACATTATCCTATTTATCGATGAGATCCATACCTTGGTAGGCGCAGGAGGCGGTGAAGGTGCGATGGATGCGGCCAATATCCTTAAACCAGCATTGGCAAGAGGTGAATTACGTGCTATTGGTGCTACAACGCTAAATGAATACCAAAAATACTTTGAGAAAGATAAAGCATTGGAGCGTAGATTCCAAAAAGTTATGGTGGAAGAGCCTGACACGCAAGATGCAATTTCGATCCTCAGGGGTTTAAAAGAACGATACGAAACACACCATAAAGTGCGCATCCTGGATGAATCAATTATCGCAGCGGTGGAATTATCACAGCGCTATATTGCCGATCGGTTTTTGCCGGATAAAGCAATTGACTTAATTGATGAAGCTGCATCTAAACTAAGGCTTGAAATGGACTCCGTACCGGAAGCAGTAGACGAGCTTGAACGCCGAATCATGCAGTTGGAAATTGAACGGGAAGCTTTGAAGCGTGAAAATGACGACAAAAAAGTTGCAGAGCTTTCGGAAAGTATCGCCAATCTATCTGCAGAGCGAGATACCTTAAGAGCTTCGTGGCAAGAAGAAAAAAGCCTTGTTGACAATGTCAACCAAGAGATCGAGAACATTGAGAATTATAAGCTAGAAGCTGAACAGGCAGAACGCTCTGGTGACTATGGGAAGGTGGCCGAACTTCGCTATGGACGGATCAAAGAAGCACAAGAAAAAGTGGACAGATTAAAGGCTGAACTTGCGGAAAAACAGGAAAGCAAGCGCATGCTTAAAGAAGAAGTTACCGCGGAGGATATCGCAGATGTGGTCGCCAAATGGACTGGAATACCGGTTAGTAAGATGATTCAGTCGGAGCGTGAGAAGTTACTAAATCTTGAAGAAGAACTTCATAAACGTGTTGCAGGTCAAGATGAGGCTATTGAAGCTATTTCCGATGCGATTCGCAGGTCACGCGCGGGTCTCAATGATGCAAAACGACCAATAGGATCTTTTATATTTCTTGGTACTACTGGAGTCGGAAAGACCGAGCTTGCCAAAGCGCTTGCCGAATTTCTATTTGACGATGAGCAATCAATGGTTCGTATTGATATGTCGGAATATCAAGAAAGGCATGCCGTGTCACGTTTAATCGGTGCGCCTCCGGGATATGTAGGCTATGATGAAGGCGGACAATTGACGGAGGCCGTGCGAAGAAGGCCCTACTCTGTGGTATTACTAGATGAAATTGAAAAGGCACATCCGGATGTATTTAATATCCTACTGCAGGTATTGGATGACGGGCACCTGACAGACAATAAGGGTCGTACGGTAAACTTTAAAAATACGATTATCATCATGACTTCAAATACAGGTTCGACCATTATACAAGAAAATTTCAGTCACTTGACCGATGATAATAGGGAGGAGATTATTGCTAAAACACGAACTGAGGTATTTGATCTTTTGAAACAATCGATTCGCCCCGAGTTTTTGAACCGAATTGATGAGGTGATCATGTTTACACCGTTAAGCCGCACCGAAATTGCAGACATTGTCCGTTTACAATTTGCCCATGTGCAAAGACAGCTGGCCGAACAAAATATATTTATCACAGCTTCTGATGAAGCTATGGATTGGTTAGCGCAACTCGGCTATGATCCTATTTATGGGGCAAGACCGTTAAAACGTGTCATTCAAAAAAGGATTCTAAACGAACTGTCAAAGGAGATTTTATCCGGAAAAGTAAATCGCGATTCAATCATTCGCTTGGATGTATTCGATGGTAAATTTGTCTTTATAAACAAAAATGAATAATAAAAGAGAACGTCCGNNGTCCGATACATGTATCGGACGTTCTCTTTTATTATTTGCGATTTAAATTTTCGCACCTAACACCTTTAGCAGTTTATTTACGTCTTCTTCGCCATCTAAATGCTGTATGAGTGCCTTCGTCTTCGCATCATAAATATACAATGAAGGGTAGTTGGTAGGCTTAAACTTTTCGATAAACTGCGTACCGTTATCAAATAAGAATTTAACATTTGCGGCATTTTTCAATGCCTTTGCGTACATGTTAATGAAGCCATCGACATATTGTTTATCATTCATCGAGATAAAGTAAAATGATGTATTCTTTAATTTCGTCAAGTTCGTCGCAATACCAGCACCCATTTTCTGACAGTGTCCACAACCAGGGTCATAGAAATTCAAAACAATAAATCCAGATTTCGGGAGTTTACCAGAATCATATTTGCCGGTCTGATAGACCTCGTCGAATGTAAACGGCGGAAGTGTTTTAGGAGCCTGCGCAAAGACTGGTTGAAACAAAAAATAAATACTGACAAAAATTAGGGAATAGAGGAATTTCATGTTAAAAAATTTTAAACCAATAGTAACCGTTCAATTAATTTCGATTAATAATACTTAAAAATATGGTTTATTCGACTATTGTTTTAGTTTTTTTACAAAAATTCCGTAAGTTTGGGCTAATTTTTAAATCGATCAAATCTAATTAATACTCATCAATCGTGAAAAAAAGAATTGCTATTTTTGCTTCAGGTTCAGGCTCCAATGCGCAAAAAATAATGGAACATTTCAAGTATTCGGACGAAGCTGAGGTCGCCTTGATTTTATCCAATAACCCAGATGCTTACGTTATTCAACGAGCTGACAATTTCGAAATACCTGCACATATTTTTGATCGTGAGGAATTTTACAACACCGACAATGTTGTCAATATTCTTAAAAACTTAAATATTGATCTGATCGTTTTGGCTGGTTTTTTATGGCTTGTACCCAATAATCTTCTGAAAGCTTTTCCGAATCAAATCATTAATATTCATCCTGCTCTGCTTCCAAAATACGGTGGTAAAGGAATGTATGGCGACCATGTTCATCGGGCTGTTCTAGCAAATAAAGAAGAAGAGCACGGGATTACGATTCACTTCGCGAATGAGCATTTCGATGAAGGAGAAATCATCTATCAAGCACGGTTCAAAGTGGATCCAAATGATACCCTCGACACAATAAAATTCAAAGGGCAGCAACTGGAACATCAACACTTCCCCAAAGTCATTGAGAATCTGATCAAAAAAATGTAAAAACTACGCCATTGTTTAGAATTGTTTTAAACAAATCGTAACTTCGTGACATGAACGAAATTATTGAAACTGTGATAGAGATGGATGAGTCAGACAACAAAGGTGGTTTGTTCCAGTTTAGAAATACTGCAATGAACCCATTTTCTGATTTTTCCTGTGCTTGCTTTAAAAAGTGCTGCAAGAAATACAAAGAAGGTAAACGTTGTAAGAAATGTCCCGGCCGTAAAAAATAGTGTATCGGGCCATTATTTCTCCTGATAATCTAAATCTTTATCAAAACTTTCTTCTAACTGGGTTAGCGAATAAATTGCTATTCCCGAAAGAAGTAAAACCATTGTAATCGCTGCTGGTGCAATTCCAAATGCGTTTACCAAATATCCATAGAGTACAGTAGAGGGAATGAGTGCACCTCGGACAAAATTTGGTGCCGTTGTTGCAACAGTAGCCCGTAGATTTGTGCCAAATTGTTCCGCTGAGATCGTTACAAACGTAGCCCAATACCCCACTCCTAATCCCATGATAAAGGCAAGAGTTAAGAACTTCGTAGCCGTGATACCGTCACTCAGCAAATACACAAGTGAACTTCCGATGATAACTAACTGACAAATAAAGACCACTTTTTTACGGGATTTTAAAACTTGTGCAAATACTCCGGCCAGTACGTCACCGATAGAAATACCAATATAGGTAAACATCACCCCCTGGCCGGCACTTAGTGTATCGATAGCCCCTAAAGCAGCCCCTATTTCAGGAGCTTGTGTAACCAAAACACCTACAACAAACCAAATAGGAAGACCGATGCATAGGCAATTGATATATCTTTTTAAACGGCTTCTGTCGGTAAAAAGCATCCGGATATCTCCTTTTGTGGTATCCGATTCATTTTGCTCTTTAAACAAGCCCGACTCAAAAGATCCAATACGCAAAAGTAATAACAGCAGGCCCATTCCCCCACCGACAAAGTAAGCTGTCCGCCAATCGAACTCTTCCGAAACAAAATAGGCTAACACCGCTCCTATAACACCCACAGCAGCAACCAACATAGTGCCATAACCACGTTTTGATTTATGCATGCTTTCGGAAACCAGCGTAATTCCGGCACCTAATTCCCCAGCCAAACCAATACCCGCTATAAAACGAATAATACCATAGATCAGTACATCCTGTACGAAGCCATTTGCAATATTTGCTAAGGAATACAAAAGAATCGATCCGAATAGTACTTTTAAACGCCCAAATTTATCGCCGACAATCCCCCAGATAATTCCCCCCAATAACAACCCTCCCATTTGCATGTTTAATACAAATTCACCTTGAACACGCATATCCGCTGCTGGAACACCAATATCAGTAAAGGACTGAATACGGACAATGGAGAAAATTACTAAATCATAAATATCGACGAAGTAGCCCAATGAAGCGATCATAATGAGTAACCATACTTTTCTGTCGGCTTGTTTTCCTTTTATTTCGGACATTTTAGGTTTCTTTAAGTTGTAAAAATACCATAGTGAAGCTATAAAACCAAGATTTCGCACAATAATCCGACACATTGTTCTATTTTTGTATCATGAGATATAGTCCACTTGCCTTAACATGGCTATTACGCATTTACCCCCCTTTTCTATTTCAGGGAATCTGGGTTAAAAAAATTAGCCCTGGCTTTCAGGGTGCCAAAGTAAAAATATATAAGACACCATTTAATATCAATACCAATAAAACATTATTTGGAGGGACGATATTTTCTGCAGCCGACCCGATCTTCCCTATCCTAATTGATCAATATCTACAAAAAATCGGCTTTAAGAAAACTGTAGCTTGGTTAAAATCATCACAAATTGTTTTCAAAAAACCAGGTAAAACTAGTGTAGAGTATAGTGTTGAGCTTTCCGATGAAATTCTCGAAGAATGTGCACATATCATCCGAACAAAAGGGCGGGTAGTAAAAGACTTTTCATTGGAAATTAAAGACAAATCGGGCGACCTGTGCGCTACTGTATGTTGCGAAACCTATATTCGTGACTTGAATTTTACATTCCCGTCGAGAAATCGAAATGTTGAGCCGTAAGAAATTAATATATTTGTCAAATTACCAAAAGATAATAACATGAATAAAATCGCGTTTGTAGCTATCGCATCCTTAGCAATAGCAGCATGTGGAACTCCGGGGAATGGTGCAACGACCGTAAAAGCCTTACAGGATTCAACAATTAAAATACATGATGAGATCATGCCTCAAATTGCTCATTTCGACCGCGATGCTGTCAAGATAGATTCCATTTTGGACAATTTAAAAAATATGAAAACAGCTAAGGCTGATTTAGATACTAGTTCAACGAGAAAAGAGCTTAGTATATTGAAAGCTAATTTAGAGAGTGCTACAGAACATATGATGGACTGGATGAAAGGATATAATCCTGATTCCACGGATGTTAAATATTTTGAAACTGAACTTCAAAAGGTAAGTGACATGAAAAAGATATTTGATAATGTTTCGAAAGAAAGCCGCGAAAAATTAAAGAGTTTTTAAACGAATTCATTCCATTTGACTAAGCCCGACATTTTAAAACGTTCACATTAACGTCTGATCAAAAAAAGGGTCAGGCTTAAAAAAATAGCAGACTCATGAGATCCATAACTAAATTTTACTCCGCAGCTTGCCTTTTACTCGGTTTATTTTCCTGCAAAAACAATAACCAGACCACCTTACCCATCTATGGCGAAAGGGAAGCTATAGAAAAAACAGTTGACGGAAAAAAAATTGTAGATACACTTTATCATACTATTCCGACCTTTAATCTGCTTAATCAGGACAGTGTAATGATCTCGGATAAGGATTTTGAAGGAAAGGTATATATTGCCAATTTTTTCTTTACCCATTGTCCAAGTATCTGTCCGACGATGAATCGCAACCTGTTAAAAATATATCAACAATATAAGGATAATGAGGAAGTTCGCTTTTTATCGCACAGTATTGACTTTAAATACGATCAACCTTATGTGTTGAAAGATTACGCAACGAAATTGGGCGTAACCAATAATCACTGGCAATTTGTTTCAGGAACTAAAGCCGAGATATATGGTCTAGCCAATCAATACCTAGTCTATACGGCCGAAGATAAGAACGCACCTGGAGGTTATGATCATCAGGGATATCTGGTTTTAATAGATAAAGACAAAAAAATTCGAGGAGCCTATGACGGCACCAACGACGAGCAAGTGAAAAAACTAATGAATGACTTACCGCTACTATTGAGCGAGGGTAAAAAGTGACATGCGTATCTTCTTAACAACCGTCGGAACAATTGGTGTTATCTTATCAATATTGATAGGCTGTCAGCATGAAGTTGATATCAAAACTGCACAATATGCGGTCAATGGTCAAAAAGTATATCGGACACATTGCCAAAATTGTCACGGGGATAAGGGTGAAGGATTGGGCAATCTCTATCCTCCATTAACTGACACTACATTTCTTCAAAAAAATAGCGATCAACTGGCCTGTATCATCAAGTACGGAATATCAGGGGAACTCGAAGTTGCAGGTAAGAAGTTTAACAATACGATGCCTGCCTCAAATCTTTCTTCAATAGATATTGCTTATGTGTTGACCTACATTAATACTAAAATCAACAAAGGGAAACAGATTTATTCCCTAGAAAAGGTCGAAAAGAACTTAAAAAAATGCAATTAGAAGAAGCGGCTGTTAGATGAAACACGCCGCTTCTTCTCTTTTCTACGGCATCCCCAATCCAGCTAGTGCCTATAACACTAGGCTTATATTAACCATTAATTTGCTGTTGTTGGACACAGCCCATCAAGCTACCCTAAAAAAATAAAAAACAATTTTATTTGTTTTCTCTTATTGTATTATTGATCCAATATTTCAAGATTTTTGATTTATTGATTTATAACAATATTCTGACATTTTGGAATCAAATTAATCGCTAATTTTGCAACCGAATGAACGTTCGATTGATGAATTATAATGAAAAAATTGCGGCTGTACTTGCGAGCACGCTAAAGCTGATACAGACCAACGGCTTCCATGGAACGCCGATGAGCAAAATCGCACAAGACTCTGATGTAGCTATAGGAACTATCTACCATTATTTCCCTTCAAAAGATGATCTGATTTTTGCGCTGTTCAAACACTGTAGAACATTATTAAATGATTATATTTTTGATGGTATAAAAGATGATTTCGAGTATAAAGATTCATTTTTTCATATTTGGCGCAACTTTGTCAAGTTCTATCTTGAAAATGGACATATCTTCAGTTTTTTTGAGCAATTTTTCTCGTCCCCTTACTACGAAAAAAATAAAGCGGAGATACAAGAGCCTTTGGGCGGGCAAAATAAAGTTGTCGATTTTCTGCAAGAGGGTATCGATCGGAAAATTTTAAAGCAAGTAGATGTCCATCTGTTAGTGGCCAGCTATATCGGAGTGGCATTATCGACAGTTCATAGTATCAAATTTAAAGATGTCAGTTTTTCCGAACAAAATGTAGAGGTACTCGTTGGGATTATTTGGGACGGAGCTATTAATAAAGAAAATAATAATTAATTACATATATGAAGTTTAATAAAATCGTTTATTCTTTAGCGACCCTTTCGCTTCTGAGTAATACAGGATTTGCACAACAGCAATCTGAAAGCTTGCCGCCAAATGCGACACTTCAGCAGCTGATAGATTATGCTTTACGGAATAAAATTTCGATTAAGCAAGCCGAGCTTGATGAATCCATCGGGGAAAGAGATATTGATATTTCACTTTCTGGCTGGTATCCACAGCTGGGTTTAACCGGCAATTTCAATCACAACGTCAAATTGCCAACGATGTTCTTCAATGGTGCTAATATCCCTATGGGAACTAAAAATAGTAGTGCATTAACGTTGCAGGCTGACCAACAAATTCTAAACCCGGCGTTAATGCAAGCCAAAAAAGGGGCTGACCTGCTTCGGTTAAGTAACAGACAAAATACCGAAAGTCAGAAAATCGACGCCGTTGTCGATGTCAGCAAAGCTTATTACGACATCTTGACTTCCGAGGAACAAATCAAAATTGTTCAGGAAAACATCGCCCGTCTTCAAAAGCAATACAATGATTCACATGTACGTTATGAAGTTGGTGTGGTGGATAAGACCGATTACAAGCGTGCACAGATCGCCTTGGCAAATGCCAGAGCTGACGAAAAGCGTACCGTAGAGATGCGCAAATATAAATATGACTATCTAAAACAGCTTTTGGCATTAGATAAAAGTCAAAACTTGACCTTATCTTTCAATAACGCTGATATGGAAAGTCAAATTTTATTGGATACAACCTCCGGATTGAATGTGACCAATCGCATTGAATTTCAACAATTACAGACTTCCAAAAAGATTCAAGAGTTAAACACGCAGTATTACAAGTGGACCTATCTGCCAAACATCAGTGCATTCTATAATTACGCATTTAACTACAGAAACAATAGTTTTGGAAAATTGTACAATGATAATATTCCAAGTTCAATCGCAGGTTTAAATCTATCACTCCCTATTTTTCAAGGGTTTAAGCGTAAAAATCAAATCAATAAATCCAGACTTCAGGAAGAGCGCATCGATTGGGATATTAAGAACTTAGAAACTTCGGTCAATACGCAATATTCCATGGCACGTGCCACTTATAATGCCAATCTAAGCGACTGGAAAACGGCCCAGGAAAACGTTACACTCTCCAAAGAAGTTTATGAGACAATCAAACTACAATATGACGAGGGGATCAAAACATATCTGGATTTGATGACTGCTGAGACAGATTTAAAAACAACACAACTGAATTATTTGAACGCGCTCTATGCCTTGTTGGCGAGTAAGCTTGATGTACAAAAAGCTATCGGATCAATTCAAACAAATTAATCAATTAAAAAGGAAACTAATACAAATCATGAATAAAAGACAATTATTATTCGCTTTCTTTCTAGGGACAGCTTTAGTATGGACCTCTTGTGGAAATAAAGATGCTAAAAAGCAAGGACCGCCACAGGCGCAAGCCGAGAAAGTCGTTCCAGTTACTTTCGGTGTAGCATCGCATGAGATTGTAACAGGTACAATAAGCTATCCTGCGACAGTTAAACCGCTGAATGAAGCAGATCTATTTGCAGAAGTAAGCGGTTATATCACCAAAATATATGTTTCAGACGGCGCAGCAGTCACTAAAGGACAGGCCCTTTATGAAATTGATGGCACACGCTATAATGCTGCGGTTCAGCAGGCCAAAGCTAGCCTCCAAGTAGCACAGACAGAGTTGGACCGCCAAAAAAGAGATCTAGGGAGATATCAAACATTGGCAGATAAGGATGCGATAGCAAAACAGACTTTTGATAATGCTCAATCAAGCGTTGCTGCTGCTCAAGCACAGGTGGAGTCTGCTCGCGCAGCTCTAGTAACAGCAAATACCAATTTATCGCGATCGACTATTCGGGCTCCCTTTAGTGGAACTGTAGGAATATCACAGGTACGGTTGGGGGCTTTAGTGAGTCCTGGTACTACCCTATTGAACACCTTATCTTCTACCAGCCCAATTGCTATAGAATTTCAGGTAAACGAAAAGGATATTAACAAATTTACCCAATTACAAAGTAGCCGTTCCTCTTCAGATCTTTCTCTTCTGCTACCAAATGGAAGCACTTATGAGGGCAAAGGAACGATCACAACAATTGACCGTGCAGTCGATCCTGCAACTGGAACAATCAAAGTACGTGCGACATTTCCGAACAATGCCAACGAACTGCGTGCAGGTATGAATATCACCATGAATGTATCAACAACCTCTTCCAAAGAAGAAATTGTTGTGCCCTACAAAGCTGTGTTTGAGCAGTTAGGTGTTTTCAATATATATACCGTCAACGACAGCAGTAAAGCGGAGATACATCAAGTAAAACTGGGTATCAAAGCTGGCGACAAAATCGTGATCAAAGAAGGTGTCAAAGACGGCGAGAAAATTATCGTCGATGGCACTATGAATGTCCAAAATGGAGTTAAAGTAGTGGATGCTGCCGTGGCAGCTCAACAGGCTGCGAAAGGAGCTCCTCAGGGAAAATAACACCACTAATTTTTAAAGAGAATCTAAAAAATATAGAATGATTTCAGAAGTATTTATTAAGAGGCCAGTTACCGCAATCGTTATTTCGATTTTGATTTCAATCATCGGGATTATTGCAGTATCTACGTTGCCAATTAGCCAGTATCCTTCTATTGCACCTCCAACTGTAACTGTTACAGCAAATTACACTGGAGCGGATGCACAGACGGTTGAACAAACCGTGACAACTCTTATTGAGAGTCAGATCAATGGTACACCTGGCATGATTTATATGTCGTCTAATAGCACATCCAATGGCCAAGCAACAATTACGGTGACATTTGAAGTAGGTACCGATATTGATATTGCTACCCTAGATGTACAAAACCGTGTGGGAATTGCTGAGCCAGCCCTTCCTGAAGCTGTTAGACGTCTCGGGATTACGACGCGTAAAGCCAATAACGATATCCTCATGTTGGTTGCGCTAACTTCTCCAAAAGGAACGAGAAGCGAAAATTTCTTAGCTAATTACAACAACTTATATGTAAAAGACGCACTCTTACGTGTAAAAGGTGTCGGTGACGTAACCGCCTTTGGCCAGCCATTCTCCATGCGGGTATGGCTCGATGCGAACAAATTAGCCAACTTGAGTATGACTCCTGCCGATATATCGACTGCAATTGCGGAACAAAATTCCCGTATACCTGGCGGTAGTGTTGGCGGACGTCCGCAAGAGTCCTCAACAGTATTTGAGTATCCGATTATTACCGATAGTGACCTTTCCAATCCAGAGGATTTTGAAAACATCATTGTGAAAACCAATAAGGATGGATCTATTGTACTTTTAAAAGATGTTGCGCGTGTAGAATTGGGTCAGTTCAATTATGGTACATCATCTACCGTAAACGGTATGACCTCCTCTGCCATGATGATCAACCAGACGCCTGGTGGTAATGCAGTAGAGTCGGCTGAAGGTATTGTTAATGCTTTGGAAAAATTGAAGAAATCTTTTCCAACCGATGTCGATTATACGATCAGTTATGAAACTGTATCTGTTGTAAATGCCTCAATTTCTTCAGTTATACACACGCTAGTTGAAGCGTTAATCCTAGTTACGGTTGTGGTGTTTTTCTTTCTTCAAAGTTGGAGGGCAACATTAATTCCTGTACTGGCGATTCCAGTGTCCATCATTGGTACCTTCATCTTCTTCCTCATGTTTGGTTTTTCAATCAACAACCTGACAATGCTTGCTTTTGTATTAGCCATCGGTATTGTGGTGGATGATGCCATTGTTGTTGTGGAAGCAGTACAGCATTACATCGACCACTATAAGCTGGATGCAAAAGAAGCGACACGGCGCGCTATGGGCGATATTACCGCTCCGGTTATTGCAATTGCATTGATTTTGGCAGCCGTATTTGTCCCAGTAGGTTTTATACCAGGCATGGTCGGTAAGTTGTACCAACAATTTGCCATCACGATTGCCGTATCCGTCATGTTATCTGCATTTATAGCGCTTTCTTTGACCCCAGCATTATGTTCAATTTTATTAAAGCCCACAGCAGTACATGAGGGCGCAAGAGGATTGAACAAATTTTTCTACAAATTTAATGTATGGTTTGAAAAAGTAACCATTAAATACTCAAATGGTGTAAAACAGGCAATCAAAAAAGCACCCCTGGTGTTAATTATTCTCTTGTGTATTTTTATTGGAACAGGCTGGATGTTTACAACCAAACCCACTGGATTTATTCCTTCTGAAGATGGTGGTGCATTTTTTGCAGGTATTACGTTGCCAGAAGGTTCGTCCTCTGCGCGTACAAATGAAGTGCTAAAAGAAATTGAAGCTGATCTGCATAAGACTTTCCCCGAAATCAAATATGTTACTGCAATCTCCGGTATCAATATCTTGAACCGTGCGTTTAAATCCAATGGAGCGACAGTATTCGTTTCGCTGAAACCTTGGGAAACGCGTACACGCACTGCAAACGATATTGCAGGCATGATTATGGGCAAGTATGCAGGCTATACGAAGGCCAGAGTATTGGCGGTAACGCCACCGGCAATTCCAGGTTTAGGTACATCTGGAGGTTTCTCTATGCAGGTACAGGATTTACAAACTGTCAACATCAAAGACTTTGAAGCAACAGTCGGTAAATTCTTAATGGCCGCCAACCAACGCCCGGAAATTGGAATGGCTTACACATTGTTTAACACCAATTCGCCAAACTACAAATTGGAGGTAAACCGTGAACAGGCAAAACGTATGGGTGTGCCGATCTCAAGTATCTATTCAACAATATCATCCTATTTAGGTAGTAGCTATGTCAATGACTTCACAAAGTATGGCCGTAGTTATCGCGTAGTTACCCAAGCCGATATACCATACCGCATGAATATTGAAGATATCAACAAGTTGTATGTCAACAATATCTCTGGAAACCCTGTACCTATGGGTACCCTGGTTACCTATGAATTGACGACAATGCCTTCAATCATCAATCACTACAATATCTTTAGAAGTATTGAGGTCAACGGTAGTTCCGCCCCGGGTTATTCGTCAGGGGATGCTCTGAAAGCTTTACAGGAAGTAGCTGCACAAACTTTGCCAGAAGGTTTTGACTATCAGTTCTCCGGTCTATCGCTACAAGAAATGCAATCGGGATCCAAGACCATTCAAATTTTTGCACTGTGTATTCTATTTGTGTTCCTACTTTTAGCGGCATTGTACGAAAGCTGGTCTGTACCATTCTCTATTTTATTATCTGTGCCTTTGGGAGTATTTGGAGCAATCCTAACATTGACGCTGATTCCAACCTTGGATAATAATATCTATGCACAAATCGGTTTGGTAACAATTATTGGTCTAGCAGCCAAAAATGCGATCCTGATTGTAGAGTTTGCCAAGGAAAGGGTGGATATTGGAATGAACCTATATGAGGCAACATTAGATGCAGTAAAATTGCGTTTGCGTCCAATTATCATGACATCTTTTGCATTTATTTTGGGGATTATACCCTTGATGCTATCGCATGGTGCTGGTGCTATATCTCGGCAAACAATTGGTTGGACCGTATTTGGCGGTATGACTGCCGCTACGCTCCTTGCGATATTTATCGTTCCGGTCCTGTTCGTTGTGATTACACGTATGGCCTATGGTAAGAAAAAACTAGCGGAATTGGAGGCTAATTTCGATGCGGAAAAAGCTAAAAATTTAAGTGCGCACTAGTTATATTTTGCCCCCGGCGTTAAAATCAATGCCGAGCTAAACGCAAAGAAGCCTTTCCTAAAATTCAGGAAAGGCTTCTTTTTTGCTTGTCCAATTATATTTCTTTATTTTTACCATTCACTATTAAAAATATATGTCACCTGAATCACAACGTAAATTTGAATTACTAAACCTTCTCGCCGAGTCCTACGATGCGCTATTGTTTGATGTCGATGGTACTTTGGCAGATAATATGCACGCGCATAAACAAGCATACAAAGCTGCGGCAGAACACTATGGAATTGAATTGGATGTTAATTTGATCGACGAAACTGCTGGATGGCCAACTGTGGCTGTTGCAGAAGAAATCAGCAAACGCTATGAAGTGGATTTCGATTATCAAGAATTTTCCACGCTTAAATCTACTATATTTCGCGATGAGTATGTATTTAAAACCCAACCAGTAGATTATGTTGTTGAACATCTAAAATATCAAAAAGGCAAAAAACATATTGCAGCTGTATCTGGAGGAACGAGATCGACTTTATCGATGACATTGAATACCATTGGTGTATGGGATGATTTGGAAACATTAGTGTGTGCTGGCGATACTCCCGAAGGGAAACCCTCTCCGCAGCCTTTTCTTTTGGCAGCCTCACAATTAAATATTGATCCAAAAAAATGCTTGGTCTACGAAGATGGTATTCCGGGTGTTGAGGGTGCTAAAGCCGCAGGAATGGGTTGGGTTCGCGTAGATGAAATTTAATACTATTGAATGCGATAAAAAAAGCCGCAATAAATTAAACACTTATTGCGGCTTTTGATTACCAAGTGGGGTTAAAAACTTGTAATTATTTTCACTCCCCCATTACTGTAGTTCAAATCGGAGGATTTTAGTCCTCCAATCGGGGCTTTATAATAAGGCTCTACAGAAATCGATAGTTTACCAATTTTCTGTTTCCTGCCAACTGAAAAATTAACAAAGCCATTTACACCTTTGTCATCCACATTTTTATCTGTAGATTTTTGTTTATATTCCGTATTATTAGTCTCATAAATCATTGCGCGTTCCTGATCCAATACACCTACATAAGACACGCCCACAGACGTGTAAAAGTTCTTCGTAATAGCATACCTCACATCCACAGGAATGTCCACTGTTAAGATTTTACCAGAAACTCGCTCATTGCTCTTCGCATCTTTTGCATCCGCGGTCCGCGTAATAAATGAATTACTGATAGTTGATTGTGAAATATAATTTGGAGCATCTAAACTAAATGAGTTTGAAGCCATAGCTGGAGTAATAGGTGTATTCCCAGAAACAGCACCATAATGTTGAATAGAGGCTCCGGATCGGAGACTTATTTTGCTCGAAATATTGTAAGCCAGTGCAACGCCACCGCCAAGTGTTATACTCTCCGAAGTTGAAGCTGGAGAAACAAAAGCCCCCATCTCCCACTTTTTCTCCCGACTGGTTTCATTCTGCATAATGCTGGTTCTCGTATTCCCTTGTTGCATAGCGTAGAGCTGTGAAAGCTTTGCCGCATCACGCTGTGTCAAATTACCAGAAGAAACTGCAACCGAATTAGATTGAGCTGCAGCACCTTCCACTTCATCTTCGCCCCAATGAATATTCGCTGAGAACTTATTATTCTTCAATGGGATCGATTGTAGGCTGGCAATCTCCTTCGAAAAAGTTAAATCAGTCGCTCGCATTACCCGTCCAGCATTTAATACCACACGGTTATTGTCGCTATGTTGAACTGAATGGTTTGTCACTCCTGAGTAGGTAAACAGTCTCGTTTGGAATGATTTCTCGCTAACTAAATCTTCATCATGGATAATATCCGATAGCGAGCGTTTAATGGACTCTTTCAAATCCTTATTATTTCCGATCACATCCTCACTTGTCTGCTTCTTGATTGTGACCACAGACGATACATCCTTAGGCGTATCGTTATTTAAGCCCCAGTAGCCAACACCAGCAAACACGAGTAAGGCAGCTGCTGCGCTCCAATACCTCCAATTCGAGGAACTACGTGGTACTGCGTCATACGTCGAGGCAAATTTTTCCCATGAACCTTCTTTATAAGGAAGTTCATGGTCTTTTAATTGTCCAATGATCTCTTCTATCAATTCCTTTTTCTTATTGTCTTTCATCGTAACAACAATATTTATCTTATTTCTTGAACTACGCCTGTATAATCCAAGTATAATTTCCTAAGTTTTTGCTTCGCTCGCGTCAAATAAGTACGTGACGTACTATCAGGTATATTGAGCATCTGGGCAATTTCATCGTGCGAATAACCCTCAATTTCATAGAGATTAAAAATAGTTTTTTGGATTTCAGGAAGCTGATCCAAAAGCCGCATAATCTCATTGACCTCCAAACGACTGTCCAGCTGAACCGATGGAGTGTGCATATCACCTTCTCCGAGATCTTCAACCGAATAAAGTTGCTTCTTACTCCGTAAAAAATCAATGGAAATATTCGCCGCTATTCGACCTATCCACGCTCGAAAAGATTTTTCCAGATTCTCATCGTCAATATTCCGATTAAAAGACGCTAATTTTCGAAACACCCTAACAAAACTTTCATTCACAAGCTCTTCAGCATCCACATCCTGTTTTACATAACGGATAATAATTGCCATGAGATATCCATAATATTTCTTATAAACGAAGGCCTTTCCGTCCTCACGATCTAGCAAGCAACGTGCTAAGGCATCATCTAAAGACGATAACTTCTTGTTATAAAAATATGATCGAATTATACCCACTTAAACTATTTAATTATCAAGTTTCAAACTTAGACAAATTGCCTTTGATATGCAATGAATTACATTATCTATGCAACAATTCATCAAATTTCCTCCGGTAACCAAAATCTTTTTTTGAGGAAATAACCGAATTAAAATCATAAAACTTAAAACTAAATAGCCAATTGTCCCCTTGTAATATCACTATTTAACTATTTTTTACTCTTTAACGATACGCTAAGCATTTTCGCTACAGCGATTTCATAAAAAAATCAATAAAAAGAATTGAAAAAAATGGCTATTTTTGCTTGATTTTCACATTTTAAATATTATTCATACCGAATGAGTACTGTATTATCCGAACAGGAACAACTTAGAAGACAAGCGATGCAATCGTTGTTGGATATGGGAATTGACCCATTTCCAGCGAATGAATTTGTCGTTAATGCACATGCTGCTGATATTTTAGAAAATTACGATAGAGATAAATTGAATTATAAGAGCATTACCCTAGCTGGCCGGATTATGAGCCGTCGTGTCATGGGAAGTGCTTCATTTTTTGAAATTCAAGATTCTACTGGCCGTATTCAAGCTTATATTAAGCGGGATGACATTTGCCCGGACGAGAATAAGGATCTATACAACGTAGTTTTTAAAAAACTGTTGGATATTGGTGATATCGTCGGAATCAAAGGCTATGTCTTCACAACGCAAACTGAAGCGATTGCAGTGCACGTAGAACAACTTACTGTTTTATCTAAATCGCTACGTCCGCTACCAGTTGTCAAATCTGCTGAAGGAAAGACTTTCGATGCCTTTACAGATCCTGAACAACGCTATAGAATGCGCTATGTTGATTTGATTGTCAATCCAGGTAATAAAGATATATTTATCAAACGTACCAAACTTTTCAATGCAATGCGTCAGTTCTTTAACGATGCAGGTTACATGGAAGTAGAAACACCAGTTTTACAGTCTATTCCTGGTGGAGCAGCAGCACGTCCATTTATTACCCATCACAATGCGTTGGACATTCCATTATATCTTCGCATTGCTAACGAGTTGTATCTAAAAAGATTGATCGTAGGAGGATTTGACGGCGTGTATGAATTTTCTAAAAACTTCCGCAACGAAGGAATGGACCGTACACATAATCCCGAATTCACAGCGATGGAGATTTATGTAGCGTATAAAGACTACAATTGGATGATGGATTTTACCGAACGTCTTTTGGAACACTGTGCGTCAGCCGTAAATGGAACAACTGAGGTTACGTTCGGCTCACATAAAATTGACTTTAAAGCCCCATATAAACGTATCTCGATGACAGATTCTATCAAAGAATTTACTGGATTCGATATCACTGGAAAATCTGAAGATGAAATTCGGATCGCTGCCAAAGGAATGGGTATTGATGTGAATGAAACAATGGGAAAAGGTAAATTAATAGACGAAATTTTTGGTGCGAAGTGTGAAGGCAACTACATCCAACCTACTTTCATCACGGATTATCCTAAAGAAATGTCTCCTTTAACCAAAAAACATCGAGATAATCCCGATTTAACAGAACGTTTTGAACTTATGGTATGCGGAAAAGAGATTGCCAATGCTTATTCGGAATTAAATGATCCGATTGATCAACGTGAACGTTTTGAAGATCAATTGCGGCTTTCCGAAAAGGGGGATGACGAGGCCATGTTTATTGACCAAGACTTCTTACGTTCACTCGAATATGGTATGCCGCCTACTTCTGGACTTGGTATTGGAATGGATCGTTTGATTATGTTCCTGACCGACAATGCCTCCATTCAAGAAGTTCTTTTCTTTCCGCAAATGCGGCCAGAAAAAGTTGCTCGAGTAGCAGAAACACAAGATTACGAGCAGCAAGGAATTCCTGCGGTATGGGTACCAGCACTGCAAAAAATGGGTTTTACAACGATTGAAGCTTTAAAAGAAGCAAATCCAAATAAGGTCTTTAATGACCTTGGTGGTATGCGTAAAAAGCTTAAACTAGATATCAATATGCCGACAAAAGACGAGGTATTTGCTTGGTTCAATTGAATTGATCCAATCTAAACAAAAAAGCTGTCTCAATGAATTTTGAGACAGCTTTTTTTATTTTGTAAAAACGGATAAAGAATTACCCCCTGTGATCGTGAACCGCAAAATCTTTAATTGATATAGCACCCGTTTTTATTAATGACACAATGCTACCAACACGCTACCAGCTCTGCCAATAGCAGGGTAATTACAGGGGGTTAACAGGGGTATAACAGAGGGTTAACAGGGGTAAATCTCTGTGATCCCCCTGCTATACCCCTACAAAAATAGTGTCGACTCCCTCTTAAAGTAAGAGTTGGTATTGAGACATCAATAAGATGAGTTGAGCGGATATGGCCAAAAACAGAGATAAAGCTTTTGAAAACAGTGGCTATGACCTGATTACTGCCAAGAAAATAGCTCGGCCAATTGTCTACATTTATTATATTTACATAGCATAAACTAAATCAGCTTTTAGTATGAAGAATATTCTCGCGCTTGACGGTGGTGGTATACGAGGCATCATTCCCGCAATGGTACTTGTAGCTCTAGAAGAGAAACTACAAAAGCAGACGATGGATACAAATGCACGTATCGCCTCGTATTTTGACTTCATAGCAGGTACAAGTAGCGGTGGAATTCTGACCAGTATTCTTCTCTATCCGGAAGAAGGAAATCCCGCCCAACCAAAATTCTCTGCGCGAGACGCGTTAAATTTATTTGTCAATCATGGTACCGAAATTTTCAATGCTTCCAAATGGCGGCATTTTTTAGGCGGTTTTGGATTGGTCAGTGAACTATATTCACCCATTCCTTTATCAAACGTACTGGAAAAATATTTTCAAAATGCGAGATTGAGCCATTTAATCAAGCCTTGTATTATCACAGCATATAATATCGAATTACGAAAAAATCATTTTTTCAGACAACAGAAAGCAATTACACATGGTGAAGCGAGAGATTTCTACCTCAAGGATGTCTGTAGAGCGACTTCTGCTGCACCCACATTTTTCCCTGTCGCTGAGATCTACTCCCTTTCAAAAACCAGATACCCCTTGATTGACGGTGGCGTCTTTGCCCAAAATCCTTCCATATGCGCTTTACTCGAAGTCCTAAAGGCATTTAATAGCACGCAGATAAATGATATGTTTATGGTATCTCTGGGAACAGGTGTCTCAAAAACCGCCTATAACTATGAGCATTTTAAGAAAAATCTTGCCATTCAAATCGGTCCAGCATTAGTGGATATTATGACAAGTGCGTCATCTGAAAGCACTGAATTTTTTATAAGGCAATTATTTCGAAGTAACGGCAAGCAGCAAAATTATCTTCGCATAGAACCTGCTAATCTTTCTAGCATCGATGCATCACTGGATGCGGCCTCGACTAATAATATACAGAAATTGATCTCCTTATCGGATAAAATAATTAGTGAAAATGAAGATACGCTAGATTATATTGTTGCTCATTTAATTAAAGAAAAGAATCAAAATGAGAAGAAAAATCCATGGAGCAGGTTGATGAATAAATTCTAAAAGATTACTTTTACGCATATTTTAAATCGATATGGCATTAAACTACGTTTGGGTTGCATTTTTTTTAATCACATTTGCCGTAGCCCTTGTAAAACTCATCTTTTTTGGGGATACTGAAATTTTCCAGCAAATTGTAAACTCAATCTTTGATAGTGCGAAAACAGGTGCCGAAATTTCCTTGGGACTGATCGGCATGATGAGTTTTGCCCTTGGCATCATGAAAATTGGTGAAAAAGGTGGAATGATTAATATCTTCGCGAAAATCGTAGGCCCTTTTTTTCATAAATTATTTCCTGAAATACCAAAAAATCACCCTGCGCTTGGTTCTATTCTTATGAATTTCTCGGCCAATGCGCTTGGTTTAGATAATGCTGCAACGCCTTTGGGACTTAAAGCGATGAAAGAACTACAGGAATTAAATCCAAACAAAGAAACTGCATCCAATGCCCAAATCATGTTTATTGTGCTCAATGCATCAAGTTTGACACTCTTGCCGATTTCTATCATGGCGTATCGAAAAGAAGCGGGAGCACCAGATCCTTCAGATGTATTCTTACCGATTTTAATAGCGACATTCTTCTCCACTCTGGTTGCATTGACACTTGTGGCTATTTATCAAAAAATCAATCTGTTGAATCGCGTAGTTTTGGGCTATTTGGGTGCGATGTGCCTGTTTATCGGAGGCCTGCTTTATTACTTTTCTGGACTACAACAATCGGAGATCGAAATATTCAGCAAAGTATTTGGAAATGTTATCTTATTTAGCTTATTTACTTCTTTTATAGGGTTAGCTCTTTTCCGTAAGGTAAATGTCTATGACTCTTTTATTGAAGGAGCCAAAGAAGGCTTTGAGGTTTCCGTGAAAATAATACCTTATTTGGTTGCCATGCTTGTTGGAATTGCCGTCTTTAGAGCGTCTGGGACGATGGATTATATGGTAGCGGGAATTGCTAAAGGCATTGCCTTATGCGGTTTGGATACGTCCTTTGTGGAAGCCTTACCTGTTGCTTTTATGAAACCTTTGAGTGGCTCTGGCGCACGTGGACTGATGGTTGATTTGATGAATGCAAAAGGTCCAATGGATTTCGCGGCTCGGGTTGCGTGTGTTATTCAAGGATCAACGGAGACTACTTTTTATGTCCTTGCAGTATATTTTGGAGCGGTAGGAATTAAACGCACTAGACATGCGCTTCCATGCGCTCTACTAGCTGAATTAGCCGGAGTGATCGCTGCAATCATTATATCCTATATATTTTTTAAATAGCTAGCAAAATAGGATCAGAACGGTTCTTTTCCATATATAAGCCAATCGCTCAACACATAATTACATACTGATGAAGAAAACAATTGCATTGATAGCCCATGACGGCAAGAAACCAGAAATGGTTGCATTTGTCAAAGATCACCAAGATTTATTAGAACGCGCC
This sequence comes from Sphingobacterium sp. UBA5996, assembly GCF_002429765.1. Lineage (NCBI taxonomy): Bacteria > Pseudomonadati > Bacteroidota > Sphingobacteriia > Sphingobacteriales > Sphingobacteriaceae > Sphingobacterium > Sphingobacterium sp. UBA5996. Next base: position 42,771 of record NZ_DJAS01000002.1, on the reverse strand, counting down.
GATATCATCGCCACAGGAACTACGGGTTCATATGTCAGACAAACTGGCCTCCCTGTAGAATTGAAACTAAGTGGCCCAATGGGTGGCGATGCACAGATTGCGGCATTAGCGGCTGAAGGAAAAGTTGATGGAATCATTTTCTTTCGCGATCCACTAGGAAAACACGCACATGAGCCGGATATTCAGATGCTTATGCGTGTATGTGATCTTTATAATGTGCCATTGGCAACAAATCCGGCAACAGGAAGCCTGATTATTGAAGGCCTATTGGAAGATGTTGAAGCTTAATTTCAAATTGTATGGATAATGAAGTAATCGTTTCAATAGGGAAAATTCCCTATACAACTACAGTATACTATGGAAAGCATCAGCTAACAGTGGATGAACCAAAAGATTTAGGTGGTGAAGATGAGGGCATCAATCCCATTCCCTTACTACTATCCTCCTTAGGGAGCTGCAAGGCTATTACCGTAAAAATGTATGCTGACAGGAAGGACTGGCCGCTAGAAGAAGTATTGGTTCGTCTAACTCATGAAGTACAAATGAGTGAGCAACAACAAACGACCTATATTCAATGCTATATTAGTTTTAAAGGAGATTTAGACGAAGTCCAAAAGCAGCGGCTATTTAAAATTGCTGAGAAGTGCCCCGTCCATAAAATATTATCAAATCCTATTATAATAACGTCAAATCATTTATAGCGTTTCTTGGGATAACGAATAACAGTATTTATATTTGCCCGCGCAAAAACGACCTTTAAAATCGTTAAAATCGAATAGGAAAGGTTACTTATGCTGAAATAAAGATATTTGTATTAAAAATAAAGCAAACGATGCAATTGGATCCACAAATAGCAATAGACTCGCCTTTTCGATCGATCAAACGTGAAGACTGGAAAAATTTAAACGGGAAAGTCTTGCACAACTTCAGTGTCGAAGACTTGGAAACCCTCCATGCACTGAATGAACCCCTGACAAATCAGGAGATAGAAGAAGTCTATGTCCCTTTGAGTCATTTCCTTGAAATTCATATTGATCGTTTCCAAAGTCTTCATCAGCGAACAAATCGTTTCTTCGGCAAGGAAGAAAGCAAACTTCCGTACATCATTGGTATTGCCGGATCTGTTGCCGTGGGGAAAAGTACTACAGCAAGGGTTTTGCAGCGCGTACTCAGTCTGCTTCCTTCAAAGCCAAAGGTAGACCTGGTGACCACAGACGGCTTTCTTTATCCAAATAAGCAACTCATTGAACTCGGGATTCTAAACCGGAAAGGTTTTCCGGAAAGTTATGATGCCAAAAGATTGATCCATTTCCTTTCTGCCGTGAAGTCCGGTTCTCCAAGGATAGCAGTCCCTGTCTACAGTCACCTGATCTATGATGTGTTACCAGACGAAGAGCAACAAATCATCGAACAGCCCGATATCTTAATTGTAGAAGGGATTAATGTGTTACAAGTCAATTCGCAGCGGCCGAGAAAAGGCCATAGCGTCTTCGTTTCCGATTTCTTCGATTACTCGATTTACGTGCACGCCAGTGAAAAAAACTTGATAGAATGGTACACCAATCGATTTGAATCGCTTCGTGAAACTGCGTTCCAAAATCCAGCGTCATTTTTCCACAAGTATGCAAATATGACCACTGAAGAAAGCCAGTCTATGGCCGTAAGTATCTGGAATGAAATCAATAAGCCTAACTTAATTAAGAATATTCTGCCAACAAGATATCGCGCAGATCTGATTCTGGAAAAAGGGGGCCATCACTTCGTTAAAAATATCAAAGTCAGAAAAATTTAACCTTTGCCGCGCTGAAATTGCAAAATTTCATTCAAAATTCTGCTCTGCACCTGCTGATGTATCTTGTTGCTGGAAGAAATTGCACTAACTTCAACTTTGTACTTGATGTAATCTTTAGTGAGATCGGCAACCTTAATAATAAAACCTTGGGAGTGGTCCAAATTCGGATTCTGCTGAAATAATGGCGTTAAATAGCCTTCCAATTCTTCTACAGCAACAGCAATATCGATCGGTAATTCAAACTTAACAACAATTTTATTTGATTTTTGAGATGTTTTATTGACCAGCGTTGCAGTAAAAACTAAATTATTTGGAATCATTACTGCGTCGTCATCTTCATCTCGTACAACCAGATTGGCCAATGTGATATCGACAATCTTTCCTTGGTACTCACCAATTTTTATCCGGTCTCCCACCGAAAATTGATCGGAAAACATGATGATCAAACCAGAAATCATATTGGTGATATACTCTCTAAATATAACAGCGATCGCCATAGCAACGATTGTCATGCTGGTAATAAAATCTTTGGGATTTATACCAACGGCAATCATTAGGCTGACGATAATGAAAAACACATTACCAACAGTAGCGACGCGTGTAATTCCAAGTACAAAATTACCACGGACAATCTGTTGTTCATTTCTACTGTTGTATAATTTTACAAGTATAAAATGCCCAATTGAGATCAAAACACTTGCGGTTAAAAATGTATTTAATCCGTATGCGATATTTCGAATAATCTCCCGTTGCTTATAGAAGTTTTCAAATTGAACAAATGATGCCGTCAATGCAACTAGCAGTATCGTCCGTATAAAAAAAGAAATTGAAATTGACTTGCTCATTTTTACCCTAAATTTAAAACGGTTTTAATCTTTCAAAATTTGACGTTTGAACACCTTCCACACAAGATTATCTTTGTAAAAAGGGAATAAAACCGGCCTGCTAAGCTAAACAATTTTACTTTACGCAAAAAGCATTATCAGGAAATACCTATCTTTGCGTAAAGACATTACTTACGATTAAATGAAGGAATCCAACGTGCATACTGAACTACATGTAACCGGAATGCACTGCGCAAATTGTGCTATTTCAATTCACAAATACCTGGAAAAAAACGGAGCTAAAGACATCTATGTTGATTTTGCCGCTGATGAAGTCAAATTTTCCGATATCCCCCAGGAACAAATACCAATGCTGGTCGAAGGGATTGAGTCTTTAGGATACAAAGTAATCGATGATCAGGATGATAAGCCTAGCTTTTGGCACTCAATTGAATTTAAGTTCTTCTGCTGTTTGATCTTTACTGTACCACTATGGGGCCATATGTTTACGGCGTATCCTTTACTTCATGATCCATATATCCAGCTCTGCTTGTGTATACCTGTATATTTTATTGGCTTTTCCCATTTCGGGATCAGTGCGTTACGATCCATTTGGAATAAAATGCCGAATATGGATGTGCTTATATTAGTCGGATCTACCGCGGCATTTATCTATAGTCTGATTGGCACATGCTACAATCTTGGTCACGATTATCAATTTTACGAAACCTGCGCGACGATCATTACTTTGGTTTTTTTAGGAAACGTATTGGAAAAACGGGCTATAACGAAAACCACGTCCGCAATCAAAGATCTGATTAAATATCAGAACGTGGATGCAATTAAGATCGATGGGGATCAGGAAATAACCATATTGGCCAAAGAAATTAAATCTGGCGATATTCTAAAAGTGAACACAGGAAATCAGATCCCGGTCGACGGCGATATTTTGGAAGGACAAGGCTGGGTAGACGAGTCGATGTTAACAGGAGAAAGTATGCCCGTTGAAAAACTGAAGTATGATGCTGTGATTGGCGGTACATTGCTGACCGAGGGTAATATCAGAATTGTCGCAACCAAAGTGGGATCTAAAAGTGTGCTCTATCAAATCATCCAGTTGATCAAAGATGCTCAAAGTAAAAAACCTCCTATTCAAAAATTCGGCGATAAGGTAGCCGCCTATTTTGTACCGATCGTTGTCAGTATCTCATTCTTCACTTTTTTTATCACGTATTTTATCGCACAATTACCACTGCAACAATCTTTGATGAATGCAATAGCCACCCTGGTGGTATCGTGCCCCTGTGCAATGGGACTAGCAACTCCTACAGCTGTTATGGTCGGCTTGGGTAGAGCTGCAAAAAAAGGTATACTAATCAGAGGTGGAAGCACTATTGAGGAAATGTCCGAACTCAAACAAATGGTATTTGACAAAACTGGCACCCTAACAACTGGCGATTTTAATATCAAGGCAATTCAAACATTCGGAATTGAACAATCTCAGGTCGAATCGATCATAGCACAGTTGGAAAGTTATTCTAGCCATCCTATAGCGAAGTCGATCCGAAAACAGCTGAAGGAAATTAAATCCTTCCGTATTATCTTTAAGGAAGTCAATGAGATACGAGGAAAGGGAATATTTGCCACAGATACCAATGGGAATAGTTATTCCATTTGCAATGCCAAACTTGGATCAAAGGATTATTCAAACCGTTATGACCTTACATTAACCATTAACGAAGTGGTTATAGCGGGTATTGTACTTGAAGATCAACTAAAACCTTACGCAAAAGAACTGATCCAATATCTCAAAGATAAGGGTATACGCCCTATTCTGTTGAGCGGCGATCGTCAAAGTAAATGTGAGCGCACAGCGCAGAAGCTTGGTATTGCCGACGTATATTGGGATAAATCACCGGAGGATAAATTAGAGATCTTGTATAAGCTTAAAAAGAAAGGCCCAACGGCAATGGTTGGGGACGGTATCAATGATGCGCCCGCACTTACTGCGGCGGATGCGGGCATTTCGCTTGGGGATTCAACTCATGTTGCGATTCAGTCTGCCAAAGTTATCCTACTGAATAGTGATCTCCGGTCCATTGAAAAGCTACTCAAGATCGGTCATCACACCTTACTGGCAATCAAACAAAATCTTTTTTGGGCTTTTGCTTACAATATTGTCGCCATTCCCCTCGCTGCCCTTGGTTTTCTTGGTCCTATGGTGGCGGCCTTAAGCATGGCATTTTCGAACTTAATTGTGATCGGTAATTCAATCCGTCTCCGCTTTAAAAAATTGAAATAAAATTGATAGCGCATCAGTACCATGACAATCCATAGTTGATTGTCTTTTTTATATATATTAGCGCTTCAATCTTTCGCTTTTGAGGTTAAATTTTTGTAACTTCGCATGCGTAGCAAGCCAGTTTATTGGGCTTGCTTACTAGTTTTATTGAAACCAAATTCATATGGCTGAAGAAACAGAAAACGACAACAATCTTGTTCCGGCAAACGACCGGATTATCCCAATTAACATCGAGGATCAGATGAAGTCTGCTTACATTGACTATTCCATGTCTGTCATTGTATCAAGAGCGCTTCCTGATGCACGTGATGGCATGAAACCAGTACACAGACGTGTTCTTTATGGAATGCTGGACTTAGGGGTTACCAGTGGCAAGCCTTATAAAAAGTCTGCCCGTATCGTTGGTGACGTATTAGGTAAGTATCACCCGCATGGTGATTCATCCGTTTATGACACCATGGTTCGTATGGCTCAAGATTGGAGTTTACGCTATCCGTTGGTAGACGGCCAAGGTAACTACGGTTCTATTGACGGTGATCCTCCTGCGGCCATGCGTTATACCGAAGCAAGATTAAAGAAAATTGCTGAAGAAATGCTATCCGATATCAACAAAGATACTGTTGATTTTCAAAATAACTTTGATGACTCTTTACAAGAGCCGACCGTACTCCCTACTCGTATTCCCAATCTTCTTGTCAATGGGGCATCTGGTATTGCAGTCGGTATGGCTACGAATATGGCGCCGCATAACCTTACCGAGGTTATTGATGGTACGGTAGCGTTCATTGAGAACCGCGATATCGAGATAGCCGAACTGATGCAACATATCAAAGGCCCTGACTTCCCTACGGGTGCACTTATCTATGGTTATGCGGGTGTTCAAGATGCCTGTAATACAGGACGCGGCCGGATTGTCATGCGGGCGAAAGCAGAGATAGAAGCAACTAAATCTGGGCGGGAACAGATTATAGTAACCGAAATTCCCTATCAAGTGAACAAGGCCAACATGATCGAGCGTACGGCCGAATTAGTGAACGAAAAGAAATTAGAAGGTATATCAGCCATCCGGGATGAATCTGATCGGACAGGTATGCGCATTGTATACGATATCAAACGTGATGCAAACGCGAACGTTGTTTTAAACAACCTGTTTAAATACACTGCACTACAAACCTCTTTCTCAGTTAATAACATCGCTTTAGTTAAAGGAAGACCTGTCCTCATGAATCTGAAAGATATGATTCATGAATTTGTGGAACATAGGCATGATGTCATCGTCAGACGTACACGCTATGAATTGGCTGAAGCGGAAAAACGCGCGCATATCTTAGAGGGATATTTGATTGCGTTGGATCATTTAGACGAGGTAATCAAATTAATCCGTAACTCCGAAACACCTGAAGATGCTCGTGTTGGATTAATGGAGAAATTTGGCCTTTCTGATCTTCAGGCCCGTGCAATTCTTGATATGACTTTACGTCGTCTTACTGGACTGGAACGGGATAAGATCAAAGAAGAATATGCTGAATTGATGAAAACAATCGACTATTTAAAATCAATTTTAGAAGACGAAGATCTTCGGATGAAGATTATCAAAGATGAGTTGATTGAGATCAAAGAAAAATATGGAGACGAACGTAGATCACAGATTGTACACTCTGCTGAAGATATGCGTATGGAAGATTTTATCGATGATGAAGAAATCGTGATTACAATCTCCCACAATAGTTACGTCAAACGTACTCCACTATCCGAATACAAGCGTCAGGGCCGCGGCGGTCGTGGATCTATCGGTACGAATACACGTGAGGAAGATTTTACGGAGCACATCATTACAGCATCTGCACATAATTATATGCTCCTATTCACCGAAGCTGGGCGTTGTTTCTGGTTGAGAGCTTTTGAAATTCCGGAGGGAAGCCGCACCTCGAGAGGTCGTGCACTGCAAAATATTATCAACGTTCCAAAAGAGGAGAAAATAAAGGCGTTTATTTTAGTGAAGAATTTGAAAGACCAAGATTATCTGGAAAACAATTTCATCATTATGTGTACTAAGAAAGGTACCATCAAAAAGACATCGTTAGAAGCTTATTCCCGTCCAAGAGCGAATGGTATAAACGCAATTAACATCAATGAAGGAGACCAGTTGATTGAAGCTTGTTTAACTACTGGAAGTAGCGAAATCGTTATGGCGCTTCGTTCTGGTCGAGCCATTCGTTTTAACGAGTCTACCGTCCGACCAATGGGAAGAACTGCGACTGGAGTACGTGGTATCACATTATCAACTGAAAGTGATGAAGTGATTGGCATGATTAGTGTGAATGATTCTGAAACAACTGTATTAGTGGTTTCAGAAAAAGGATATGGAAAACGTACAGACATCGAAGATTATCGGGTGACCAATCGTGGTGGTAAAGGTGTAAAAACCATCAATGTCACTGATAAAACAGGCGAGCTCGTTGCCATAAAAGGCGTAACAGACGCTGAAGATTTGATGATTATCAATAAATCTGGCATCGTTATCCGTATCGCAGTTGAAGGATTAAGGGTGATGGGTCGAGCCACGCAGGGTGTAAGGCTCATTAATTTAAAAGATAACGATGAGATCGCCTCTATTACTAAAGTCGATCGTGAAGAAGAACTAGAAGAGTCTGGCTTGACTGAAGAGTTAACCGATAACGACGATTCTACTTCGGAAGAGAACAAGGAATCAAACTCCGAAGAAAGCACGGAATCAAACGAAGAATAATTGACTAATGAAAAACTTACTGATATCATTTTTAATATCTGCAAGTAGTTTAACTGTTGTTGCCCAATCCAATTTGAAAGAGGGCAGCAACAGTTTTGCTTTATATACCAAAACCGGCGAGTTCAAAAATCTTGAAAACGCACGGAAATTTGCAGACGCGGCTTTTCAGTCAAGGAAAGATTCTGCTTCTGTTAACAATAATCTCTTAAGAGCACTGGTGTATAGTTCCTTGGCTGTTGCAGACTCAACAAGGAAGCAGCAATATAAGATGGATCCTATTGATATATCCATCAAATCACTTAAGCTTCTGGATCAAAAAAAAGCACGCCGAAATTTTCCTGCTGAAATGGACTATATTCGTCAAAATCTCGCTGGGGCCATCTCCTATCAAGCGGGCATTGCTTTAAAGGATGGTAAATTTGATAAAGCTTATAAAGCATATCTTCGAATAGATTCTCTTGGATTCAAAAATAATGATCTTAAATATAATCTCGCCGTACTCTCGGGTAAGAATAAAGATTATATGAACTCGATCAAGTATTATAATGAACTTATTAAGAGTGAACAACCTAAGCCCAATTACTTTCTTGAATTGGCACATATTTATTCTCTTGGAGGTACTAAACAGGATGTTTTAAACGTTCTTGAAAAAGGACATGTTGCATTTCCTGAAAATAAACAGATACTTTTTAGGTTGATTGATGTCTACTCGGCTAATCATTCTTATGATGCAATACTCAATGTTATCGCTGACGCTATCCGTTTGGAGCCAGAAAATGTGGAATTGAACTATATCGCCGGCTATTCCTACGAAAATGCCAATGATATCAAAAAGGCGAAGGAATATTATAATAACGTATTGCGATTGGATCCGAATAATTACGAGTCTAATCTTGCCTTGGGGCTGATCAATCTTGAAACTTTATTAAAGGAACCTACGAATCAGGATATACAGGAATTAACTATTGAATACCTGTTGAAAGCAAATGAAATAAAACCTTATGATGTTAATGCGCTCAAAGCCTTGGCTAAATATTATACGCTCATTGACGATGCATCGCAATTAGACAGGGTGAATTTATTATTGAATCAATTAACAGTTAAATAGATATGAATTTAAAATCTCTATTATTATTAGCCGCAATGGGTACTGTATGTACCTCAGTTTCCTTTGCGCAAACCGGTAATATAAAAAAGGCGAAAACTGGCCTGGCAAAATTTCAGGAATTGAAAGATGCTGGCACGGTACAGTTGGGTTTGCCCAACCTGAAAACTGCAAAGGAAGCTATTGATGCTGCTGTAATCAACGAAAAAACTAAAGATAACGCCGAGGCATGGACAGTATATGCGTTAGTAAATGCTAATCTATCGACAATTGATAAATCTTCTGAATTGGCAAAATTGGCTGAAGATGGAATTGCTAAAGCAAAACAACTGGATACAGATGGTGCCAATAAAGCGAATATTTCGGTTGCAGAACAAATCTTAGGGCAATATAACTTCAATTTAGGTGCAGAAGAATATCAAGCTCAAAAATATGCTGATTCGTATAGCTCTTTTACAAAAGCATTGACCTATCTTCCTGGCGATACGTTAGTGACCTATTACAGTGGGGTTGCGGCATTATCTAACAAAGATTATAAAAATGCAATTGAACGCTACAAAGAATTGATTCCAAGAAAAGATTTCTCTTCGCATAAAACAATTATGGTAGACTTACCTAAGTTGTATCTATCGATGCAGGATACAACATCTGCACTGGAATATGCAAAAAAAGCAGCTGAAGCTTATCCTGACGACAACGCAGCAATGACGCAGAATATTGAGCTGAATTTAATTACAGGTCATGAAAAGGAAACAATTGATGCTATTACAGCGCAGTTAGCGAAAGATCCTAACAATAAAAGCTTAAATTATTACCTAGGTATCGCTCAATCTTCTGCAAAGAATGATGAGGCGGCAGTTGCAGCATATAAGAAAGCATTGGAAATCGATCCAAACTTTTTTGAGGCAAATACGAATTTGGCCATCACACTGATGAACAAAACGCGTGAAAAATTAAATGTTGTTAATAATAATAGAAAGTTAACACAGGCACAGTATGATGCTGAATTAAATAAGATTAAAGCCGAATTAAAGCCAGTGCTTCCTTATTTAGAAAAAGCAGTTTCTTTGCAGCCTAAAAATGTAGATGCATTAACCAATTTGAAGAACTATTATATTTTTATGCAGGATGAGGCTAAAACTGCCGAAATCAATGCTAAAATCAAAGAAGTAGAATAAAAATGAACTTCATAAAAAAAGNNCTTTTTTTATGAAGTTCATTTGCGCTAAGCTAAAATGGCAATTAACTCAATCTGAAATAATAAAGTACATTGCCCTCCTTTTCCAGGAACCAACTCCTCTTTTCCGTAAGCCAAATTTGGTGGAAGGCACACCTCCCAAATAGACCCGACAGGCATCTTTGAAATTGCTTCTTGCCATCCCACGATCAGTTCATTGATGTAGAACGTTTCTGGCCGCTTCCGCTTATAGGAACTATCGAATACGGTTCCGTCTAAGAGTTCACCCTTGTAATGACATATAACCTTTGCGGACTTTTTTGGTATCTGCCCGCCTCCTTTTGTCAATACCCTATAGTGCAAGCCCGAAGCGCATACAACGACACCATCTTGATGTGCATGCATTTCCAAAAATATCTTTCCCGCCTCACTATTTCTTTCTGCCAGTTCCGTGGAATTTACCTTGTTTTTCTTTTTCTGAACCAAAATTTGATTGATTAAAATTCAATATTATTACCTATTCTTTATCCGACCAAAATAACATCTTTTTGTTCTTTTTACGAAGAAAGAATACGTTTTTGTTCATTGTAGAAAATCGGTTACAACAACTCTGCATTTAACGTTTTTTCAAACGTAAATGCCCTACTTACGGGGCAGTTCTCTTTAGCCTTCTGCGCTATTGTCTGAAAATTAGATTCGTCTATTGAAGGAACTTTCGCTTTCAACTCCAGTTCAGACCGTACAATGGAGCCATTTTCCATCACAATTGTTGATACAGTTGTCAACTCATCAGGAACAAAACCTTCTTCAGAAAGATAGGCGCTCAATTGCATGGTAAAACATCCTGCATGCGCTGCAGCCAATAACTCTTCAGGATTTGTTCCAACACCATTTTCAAACCGCGTTGAATATGAATACTGGGTGTGATCTAATACTGTACTATCGGTAGTCAGGCTACCTTTTCCTTCTTTAAGATTGCCATTCCATTGGGCTGTTGCTTTTCTTTTCATGTTTTCTACGATAACTATTTAAACTAATTTTATAACATAAATTTCCCTGTCGGCTGTTCTAGCACTTCAGGTACTTTTATAGAACAAATGGCTGTTCAAAAAGTTGTATTCCATTTCACAAATTCGTGTCGCACTCCCAGCAATTGATACGTTAACTATCTTATTAAAAACTAAACTCATGAATAAACTATCCTTTCTTTTTATCGTTGTATCTATGCTCTTCTCATGCAGAACTCGTCAACTTGAGCAGCAGGTTTTAATACAAGACTGCCCCGAAGAAAAAATAGTAAACAAAATCCCTGGCCCCCCAGTAAAGGGCGAGGTCGAAAAAATTACATCTACCAGGGTAAAAGAGTTTCCCCAAAACAATTTGATCAACAATGGCTCGAAAAGAATTGTGATATTAAAGAGACAGTTGTTTATTGATTTAATTTCAAAAAATAAGCTTAAAGACGTATTTTTGCCTAAAATTTTTAAGATGACAGTTTCTCTTCGGGAGGTCAATCAAAAGATTTTAGGCTATGTTTCTTTAACCTTCCTCGGTTATTTCACTATCGGCCTATCACTTGCTACCCTACCCATTTTTATTCACCAGACTTTGGGATTTAATACAATTGTCGCCGGATTGGTCATTAGCATTCAATACATTGCTACTTTTTTACTTCGCGGTTATGCCGGAAAAATAGTTGACACAAAGGGCCCAAAAGTTTCTGTTTTGCGCAGTATGCTATTTTTTGCCATGTCTGGTGTCCTGCTTCTACTTGTTTTCCTATTTAAATCACAGCCCTTTATCAGTTTAGGACTTTTGGTAATCACCAGATTACTGACTGGAATTGCTGAGGGTATGGTCGGTGCCAGCCCCATAAATTGGGCTCTTATGGAACTTGGCGATGAGCATGCAGCTAAAGCGATCTCGTTCAACGGCATAGCGAGCTATGGCGCATTGGCTATTGGCGCTCCCTTAGGTGTCCTCATGGTAAATCATATCAGTTACGAAGCTTTAGGTGTGCTAACAATTGTTGTTGGTATACTAGGCTATGTATACTGCCGCTCAAAAACGCCTTACCGGGTTGTTCGAAAAAGGACTGAAAAGGTCAGCTTCAAACGGGTATTACTTTTAGTAGCTCCGTTTGGAATCTGTCTTGCTTTGGGTGGACTTGGCTTCGGAAGCATTTCGACTTTCATGACACTCTATTATGAGCATTTTGACTGGCAAAACGGAGCGTCCTGTTTAACGGTATTTGGAATTTTCTTCATCTTGACCAGACTTGTATTCAATAAGGTTATTGATCAATATGGTGGTTTAAAAGTTGCACTGCTGAGTCTTTTTGTTGAATCATTAGGATTATTACTGATTGCTACAGTTATTAACCCTATTTGGACCTTATTGGGGGCAGCATTGACCGGTCTTGGTTTTTCACTAGTCTTTCCTGCGCTTGGTGTTGAAGCGATTAAAAGAGTCGACCAAAGCCAACAGGGCTCGGCTTTAGCAGCCTATGGTCTATTTATTGATATTTCTTTGGGAATCACGGGGCCTCTGATCGGTTTTGTGGCAAACAATATGGGGATGGGCGCTATCTATCCCTTTAGTTCAATTATGGTTGCTATTGGTTTTGCGGTGGTTGGAAACCTTATTTATACGAAAAGAAAAGCACTTGCTTAGCGACAGCATGAGTTCATAAAAGCGATTTACAGAAGATATATTTCATAAAAGAGCGGCTGAATTTTCACCTATCAGCCGCTCTTTTTTTATGCTAATTCGTGTATTTTAGCTTTCAATGCTCGGCACTCCAACAACTTCATTTGTATCTGCGTTGTAATCGATACCGTCGAAATTGAATCCGAACAAATTGAAAAACTCATTGCGATAGCCTTCAATATCTGAAATTTCTGCTAAATTTTCAGTGGTTGCTTTTTCCCATAATGCTGCAACTTCTGCCTGAACATCCGGACGCATCTCCAAATCGTCAACACGGATACGGCCTTTTTCATCGAGGGAAACTTTTCCGTCAGCAGTATATAGTCGCTCAGCGAATAAACGTTGCATTTGCTCAATTGTGCCTTCGTGGATACCTTTTTCTTTCATCACTTTATACAAAAGAGAAATATACAAAGGAACAACGGGAATAGCCGAACTTGATTGCGTGACCAAGGCCTTGTTAACCGATACATAAGAAACACCATGAATATCGCTCAAAATAGCATTTATTGCAGGCACTGTTCCTTCTAAATCGTCTTTGGCACGACCAATAGTACCATTACGGTAAATTGGATAAGTAAGTTCAGGTCCTATATAAGAGTAGGCGACGGTTTTCGCGCCCTCAGCCAATACGCCAGCAGCTTTAAGATCTTCAATCCAGTATTTCCAGTCCTCTCCTCCCATTACTGCTACTGTATTAGCAATATCTTCTTGATTTTCGACAGGCTGAATGGTAATATCTGAAATTACACCTGTGTGAAAATCTACAGTCTTATTGGTAAAAGGCTCTTGTATTGGTTTCAAAACAGAAGCATGTGCGACACCAGTCTTGGGGTGAGTACGGCGTGGTGAAGCCAAACTGTAAACCACTAAATCAACCTGTCCTAAATCTTTTTTAATAAGTTCGATAGTTTGCTTTTTCACTTCATCAGAAAAAGCATCCCCATTAATGCTTTTGGCATATAATCCCGCATCATGCGCCTCTTTCTCAAAAGCTGCAGAATTGTACCATCCGGCAGTACCAGGTTTGCCTTCGGCTGCAGGTTTTTCGAAAAACACACCGATTGTAGCAGCTCCAGAACCAAATGCTGCCGAAATCCGAGATGCAATACCAAATCCAGTTGAAGCTCCGATTACCAACACTTTTTTTGGTCCATTCGCGATTTCACCTTTGGATTTTACGTATTCAATTTGATTTTTAATGTTTTGCGCAGCCCCTTGTGGATGCGAGGTTAAACAAATAAAACCTCTAGTTCTTGGTTGTATAATCATCTTGATTAATTTTCTTACTACTTGTTTTATTGATTAGGCAAAATAAGGAATTTTAAATGAGAAAATCGTGATAAAAATCAATTACTTTTTGTTTCATTTTCAATTAAAGAGGCATTTGCTTACTTTCACAAATTGAAGTATACATCCTATTCACTTTAATTATGCTTTTCCAATTTACACTAAAAAAGAATAAAAATAATGCTATCCTTCTAGGGACTTTAGCGGCGCTTTTCTTTGCCAGTACTTTTGTTCTCAATCGCATTATGGCCGTCTCCGGCGGAAGTTGGCAATGGACGGCCTCTTTACGTTTTATTTGGATGTTACCCATATTATTCGTTATCGTCGCTATCCGGGGAAATCTCCGTAGTTTATTGAAAGAAATAAAATCAAATGTAGTACAATGGCTGCTGTGGAGTACGATTGGTTTCGGTTTGTTCTATGCAACGCTAACCTTTGGTGCCAATTACGGCCCCTCTTGGCTCGTGGCGAGTACCTTCGAGTTTACCATCATTGCCGGTATGTTCATTGGTCCTTTAATCGAGAAGAGGGGGTATCGAAAAGGAATATCAAAAGCTTCCCTCCTGTTTTCTATTATTATTTTTATCGGCATCCTTCTCATGCAAATTGCGGAGGCTCAATCCACTTCGCTAAATACCATGCTGTTGGGGACAATTCCAGTATTGGTTGGTGCCATCGCCTACCCTTTAGGCAACCGTAAAATGATGAAAATATCAGGGAATAGACTAGATGCTTTTCAGCGCACGTTAGGCATGACAATCTGTAGTATGCCTTTTTGGATCGTGCTTAGTCTATTTGGCTATTCAGAAAATGGATTACCAACAGATAGTCAGCTTTTGCAAACCTTCCTAGTTGCGCTATGTTCGGGCGTGATAGCGACACTTTTATTTTTTACAGCGACCGATCTTGTGCATCACGACCATAAGGCACTTGCTGCCGTAGAAGCCACCCAGGCGATGGAAGTTATTTTTACTTTAATTGGTGAAATCCTTATTTTACATGCTGCACTTCCAAATGGCTATTCCTCCATTGGGATTGTCATGGTGGTGATGGGAATGATCTTACATAGCCGATCGGCCTGACCATAATCTTTATCTTCCGCCACCCTGCAATGTCTTACTTATTTTACTCAGATTCAAACTATTGGCCATGGCAGAAAAAATAGCGTGATATGTGCCTTTACGCGCATAAAGATCCTCGTGTTTGCCCTTTTCGGCGACGCGACCTTTTTCCATTACAACAATCGCGTTGGAATCAATGATCTGAGAGATACTATGAGAAACAATGATTACTGTACGATCCTTTTTTATGGCATCCAAACTATTCTTAATCTGCTCGGTAGCGATAGCATCTAAATTCGCCGTTGGCTCGTCCAAAAAGATAATCGGCGGATTTTTTAGGAACAGCCGTGCGATGGCTATCCGTTGCTGTTGACCACCGGATAAAGATTGCGCATCTGAATCATAACCTTTTGGAAGCTCCATGATCTGTTGATGAATATAGGCTTTCTTAGCGGCTTCCATAATCTCATCTTTTGAACTCCCAATTTTTCCATATTCAATATTCTCCAAAATCGTTCCCTTAAAAATGTGATTTTTTTGCAACACCATTCCAATTTGTTGACGAAGAAATGCGGTATCATATTTCGCCAAATCCACTCCATCCAAAAAAATTTGGCCTTCAGCAGGTTCGTAAAATTTATCCAATAAATTGATGATCGTACTCTTCCCGGCTCCACTTAGACCGACCAAAGCTGTAATTTCATTCGGTCTGATATCGAAACTTACATCTTTCAAAGCGACAGTACCGTTTGGGTACTCAAAAAACACATTCCTAAGTTCCAAATGCCCTCTGATCTGCTCAGGTTTATATTCACCTCTAGATTCGATCTGCTCATCGGACTCTAGGATTTCAAAAAAAGACTCCGAATAGATCAATGCATCATTGACCTCGTCATAAATGCGATGAAGCTGACGTATTGGCGCAGAAACGTTGTTAAACAACATAATATGAAACATGATTGCCCCAATAGTGATCTGCCCCGAAAGCACTAGATAGGATGTTAAAACAATAATAATAACAACGGCAATCTGTTCGACGAAATTCTTAATGCTATCATATAGAAAACTAGTTTTCCGAGTTGCCATTTGATTTTCAGTCATCACGTATTGGATCGTCTCATGCCGCTTGGCCTCTTCCGGTTCCCGAACGAATGATTTGATCACTAATATGGAATCGATCAAACTAATAATTCGATTATTTTTGGATTCACGATATTTCCGCATTTGCCTTCTAAATCCGGTCAGTTTTGATGCTTGGGTTTGCCCAATGTACAGGTATAAGGGAATGACAGCAACCCCAACCAAACCTACATATACGTTCGCGTAAAACATACAGATAAGTGCAATAATCGCATTTGCAAATAACGGTAAAATATCAATAAAAAAATTCTGTACTAACCGCGTTAATGAACTGATCCCAGCGTCTATGCGAGTGGCCAATTTGCCGCTTTCGTTGTCTGAGGACGTGTAAAAGGCTAATTTATACGTCAAGATACGATTGACAATAGATTGAGAAAAATCCCTTGCGATATAGATACGAAGTTTCTCACCATAAAATTTCTGGCCAAACTGAACGATCGCGTAGATGATCTCTTTAACCAGCAAAATGATACTGATTATTCCAACGATATACATACCCTTAGACAAAGGCTCTTTGGCGACCATCAAATCGTTAATTCGATCGACTGTATAGCGCAAGATAAAAGCATTGATCTGTGCGGCAAAAGATCCCACGACAGTCAAAAGTAAGGTGTAAAAGATCAATCGCCTGTAAGGTTTGGCAAATGGAACAATTTTTTTAAGCAATTGGGAAATAGTCATCGAACTTTGATTTATTACGAAGAAAACAAATGATCTTTGGGCATTGTTTAAACCTAAACATAAAAACCTTTTTAGGGCTTCAAAAGATAGTATATACCAAGAAAAAAGAAGCTGTATTAAAAGTCTGTCTCATCAACTTGACAACAAATAATTTTTGAAGTTTTATGCAGCTTACATAAAAAAAGACCAAATTCTAACTGATTTTGGTCTCCTTTTTTTGGAATTAATACGTTAAAGCTGTCGCCCGAATCCAATTCTGATTTCTACTGGTAATTTTCGTTTATTCTACAGCCTTTCTCTATAAAACTTATAAGCGATATCTTAACCAAAGATCCGATTTAAAACTTTAGCCAGGCGTAAGCCACCTTTCAACATACATTGTTCCATCACATCTTTATTTTGATAAACATACGAATAGGATAAATTGGCATTATTTGCTACATCAGCATATATTTTTTCCGCTAATTGATTGGATTCATAGAGCCAATTTGAAAGTTCTCCAGCCGCCAATTGTAGGTTTCGCTCTTTACTATTCACATCGAGCACTGTTGCGTACTCCGTATAGCTATATTTTTCGTTATCCACTAAATCACTGTCCCATACACGGTGGATATTTGATTTTTTTCCGAACCAGCTTACTTCAATCTTATTTCCCCCTTGGTCTTCAGCACGGCTTACATGCATGGGTTGATGCGCATCCCCTAAGATATGGATCAAAAAATAAAGATTTTGCTTCTGCTGTTCCATAGCGATAGTCTTATCAGCGAAAGACTGTTCGATGCGGATAGCGGTCTTATACAAATTTTCATCGGCAGAATTTTCAAGCCCCAACTGGAACTCTGCCCAAGGTAAATTGGAATTTAAATTGATAAAATGTGAATTGCCTAATTTTTTAAATTCGGGATTAGGATCCGACTTAATGAAGTCACCCCAATTTGCCCAATAAGCAAGCTTTTGCTTACCAATAATTTTTCCGATATTCTTTTTCGCTTTTTTAGTCAAATGACGTTCTGCAATTTCAGCGACCACACGATGTCCGATCGTTCCCCATGCAAATACCGATGAAAGCTGAAAGCACAAAGTCAACACGAGCAAACCCTTAATTATTTTTCTCATTGAATAGTTGTTTTAAATGATGCTGTTTTTCCCCTCAAATCAACTTCCAGCGCAATTTAGCCGGTTTTTAAACTGTTGATTTGAATGGGTATCAACCCCATCTTTGTATAGTTAAATTAAATTTATTTAAATAAGTCGAACGCATATTTTGCGGACGACCAAAATTCATCCAGCGCAATCATTCGGGGCTTAAAAAACGAAATAAGTTCGGCCCAATCCGCTTCTCTAAAAACACTATGCCCTTGCATAGTGGTATAAATCTGACAAATTGGCTTTCCATATTCATCTCTTCCATCCATCTCCCAAATCCACTCTTCTCCGAGCAGATCATGCAGTAAAGCTCTAAACTGAAGAAACTGCTCAGCCATCAATGCCCTGATACCAGCATCCGGCTGCGACCACTGTATCGCGATTTTCGCTTCATTTTTATCTGCATCCATTTTAAAATACAAATGCTTAACACCTGTTTTGTAGTTAATCCAATTTGCTTTTTCTCCATCCGCAGATAAATGTAATGCCATAAATTGACCAAACTTCGTCCAGAACGAATGTTTTAATTGTTTTATCTCTTCCCTTGAATACACCAATACAATTTTTAAGTCAACAAAATTAATAAAATAGCCCGGCTTCTCTAAACCTTATTGGTATTAAAATTGTTGTTTTACTAACAAATAATTTCGAAAAAAATGAATATGGATAAGAAAAAATCACTCTTGCTTTTGGCCACGGTAGCACTAGGAACAGTCGCATACAATGCCCTTAAACCGGTCATTTCGCGGCCCGATGTTGTCGATCCATTCGATTTGGATAAATATCTTGGAAAGTGGTATGAAATAGCCCGGCTCGACTTTCGTTGGGAAACTGGCTTAAGTCAGGTTTCCGCCGAATATAGTAAGAATAAAAATGGTACGATCCGCGTAAATAACCAGGGATATTCCGAAGAGAAAGAACGATGGAAACAATCTATTGGAAAAGCCAAATTTGTCAACAGCCCGAATGAAGGAGCACTTAAGGTATCGTTCTTTGGCCCATTTTACAGTGGCTATAACATTGTCAAAATAACACCGGATTACAAGTATGCCCTGATCTTCGGCGATAATCTCGATTATATGTGGATTTTAGGCAGAGATACCGATATTCCAGATAAAATTAGAAATGAGTTTCTAACCTATGCTCTTCAATGTGGCTATAAGACAGGTGATCTTGTATGGACAAAACATTAATTAAAAAATCGGAGCGAGCAACTGGTAATTTAACGTTGCGTCCTGTGCAATCACGTCTGCAATTTCTTCAAGGTCTTTGTGACTTATTACATTTCTGATTCCTGCATTGTAAAGGTTAGCCAAAAACAACGCTGCTTCATGCTTTTCACTTATTGTCAGAATAGAACTCCCAACGTAGAAATTTAACGCTGATACCGCATAGTCACCAAAAAGATTGAATCCGAAATCTCCGTTTGTCTGTATGCAATAACGCATCATTTTTTCAAAATCAGAACGCAATGTTGCTTTGGTCTCCGTGTTCATACATTCACTTTTAGAAAATTTTTGCTTGATATACTTAATCTGAGCCGCTATGTAACCTTGGCAAAGGTGCAAAAAATATCCCAAACAATACAGCTGCTAAGTAGAAGATTGTTTGGGATAACATATAAACAGTTTACTTTATCTAAATTACAAAGCTTCGGCGTGCTGCGTCACATCCAAACCAAGCTCTTCGTCCGTTTCTTCGACACGAAGTGGGGCAATAAGGTCAGTAATTTTTAATAAAACCAATGAGCCGACGAAAGCAAAAAAGGACACGGCAAATAATGCGATCATATGGACAAAGAATAATTTGGTTTCACCAAAAAACAGCCCGTTGTCTACCACCACAGGGTTGATGTTATGATGTGCAAATACACCTGTAAGCACCATACCCACCATACCACCTACTCCGTGACAAGGGAATACATCCAATGTATCATCAATACTTGTTTTACTTCTTAGATAAACGACAAGGTTGCTGACCAACGCGCCAACCAGGCCAATTATCATTGCGTGTGGGATACTGACAAAGCCGGCTGCAGGAGTGATCGCTACCAGTCCAACCACAGCACCGATACATGCACCCATTGCTGAAGGTTTCTTTCCGCGGATAATATCAACAAATATCCACGCCATAGCTGCCATAGCCGAGGCTGTAGTTGTTGTCGCAAAAGCATAAGCTGCTAAGGAATTTGCGCCTCCGGCAGAACCCGCATTAAATCCAAACCAGCCGAACCACAATAAAGCAGTACCCAATATCACATAGCTGATACGTGCAGGATTATGAACTTGTATTTTGCGCCCTTTTAAGTAGATCGCGGCCGCTAATGCCGCCCAGCCTGCCGACATATGCACAACAGTACCGCCAGCGAAATCAAGAACGCCAAATTTGGCTAAAATTCCTTCAGGGTGCCAAGTTGCGTGTGCCAATGGCATATAGATAAAAATGCTAAATAGAATAATAAATAGCATAAATGAATTGAAGCGAATACGTTCTGCAAAAGCACCAGTGATTAGCGCTGGCGTGATAATCGCAAATTTCAGCTGGAACATAGCGAATAAAACCAAAGGTATGGTTGGTAGCGCTCCCCATGCAACATTTCCCAATGTACCTCTCATCATAAAAAATGTACGTGGATCGCCCACAATGCCACCGATATCGTCACCGAAAGCTAAGCTAAAACCAACGATGACCCAAAGAATTGTCATCAGGCACATGCAGATAAAACTTTGCATCATGGTTGATATCACATTCTTTTTGCTAACCATACCACCATAAAAAAATGCAAGTCCTGGTGTCATAATCAACACCAATGCAGAAGAAGTTAACAACCAGGCTGTATCCCCTGTATCAAATTCTGCCTTATTTAAATCAGACAAGTCAATTGAAGGAAATACAAGTCCTAATACTCCTAAAAGAACTAGAACAATAAGTGGAATAATTTTTTTCATGTGTTTAAACTGATTAGTGTTTATTAATACTTTAATAAAATTGTTGAAAAAATACAAAAACAAAACAAAAACCTATAATCATTTAGATTTTTATCAAATATAAAGTCTTTTTATTAAAAAAATACCATGATAATTTATTTTTTGTGATTTTTTTTACATAATTTCACAATAACAAACACAAAAACCATTATTAATCTATAAAAATCAATTTATAACCATAAAAAAAAGAGAAATTATAAAAACAACTCGGCAAAAACACCAAACAAATCAAACTTAAACCTCCAAAAACATGAAAAAACTTCTTACAACAGCAATTTTATCTGTATTTCTTATAAATACAGCGATATCACAAGAAGAAAACAAAGAAAAGGGAATCGAAATATCCGGATCCGTTGACACCTATTGGAAATATGACTTCCAAAACAAACCAAATATTAATACCTATTTTACAGAAGACAACAATTCCGTTTCGATCGGAATGGTGGATTTAGCTGTTAAAAAGAAGTTTAAAAAAGCTTCATTTGTAGGCGAGTTATCTTTTGGACCTCGCGGTCAATATCGCTCTATCATGAATGGGGACGGTCAAGCTGGCGATGATAAAAATAGCTTTCACATACAAAATCTCTATGTAGGCTACGACCTCACTGATAAACTTAATCTCACTGCAGGTTTTATGGGAACATTTGTAGGCTTTGAAGTGATATCTCCCACATACAATTTTCATTATTCGACATCTTATCTCTTTGGTGCAGGACCTTTTCAAGATGCGGGACTGAAAGCAACGTATAGTTTCTCCGACAAGGTGGCGCTAATGGTCGGAATATTTAACGACTGGAACGTCTACCAAGATATGAACGGTGTGTCGCACGTAGGCTCCCAGCTAGCTTATACACCCAATGATAAAAGTAGCTTTTATCTTAACTTTCTCACCGGATCCTCAGCAGGTGGAAAAGCAAATTATAGTTCAGGAACATTGGTTGACCTGGTTGCTAACTATGATTTCACACCCAAATTTTTCCTTGGTTTAAATGCAACCAATTATAAAAAGAGAGATGGTGGCGGATATTCGGGCGTTGCTCTCTATCCAAGAGTTCACTTTTCGGAAAATTTTGGATTAGGATTACGTGAAGAATTTTTCCAAACACATAAGGAAGAGGAAAATGGTATCCCAAGTGCTAATATTCTAGCGACAACATTAACAGCAGAATATAGTTATCACGGCTTCAAATTTATCCCGGAGATTAGAATTGACAAAGGAAGTACAGAGAGATTCATCAAAAATGATTTAAGTCCAACGAAATCTGCAGGACAATTTCTATTAGCCTGCGTCTATAGTTTCTAGAAGGAATATTCATCAACAAATAAAAGAGCGGAATTCAGCTGGAACTCCGCTCTTTTATTTTAGCCAGACTGCTATCCCAAAATATGGATATTTAAAGATTACATCATTCTTTTAAATCTACAGCTTTCCAGACAGCCAACGGGGAACAACAAACTCTGCTGCCAGGTGCGCTAGCTTAAAACTGCGCCAATTGTCCTGTTTGATCCAAACCACCTCTACCAGCTCTTCATAAGCTTCAAAAGACTGAGTCGCCTTCAATTTAATCACGTAAATATTACCTTCTACCAATGTATTTACCTCATTTACGGCATGTGCAGTATGGCTACCTAAAAATTCTAAATCGTTTTCACGTACATCGAACCGTAGCTCTTCGCGAAGCTCACGAATCAATGTTTCCTCTTGATTCTCTTCAGGCGCTGCCTTACCTCCGGGTAACTGGAAATAAGCGGAACCCTTTTTCCGAACCATCAACAAATCACCATTGGGATGGAGGATCGCCGCAGAACAAATAACAATTTTATCCATATCGTGTATTTCAACTTACAAAACTAGCGTTTTTATTGCTCATGAAAAACATGTATCTCTTCAACCTGACTTTCATTAAGTCAGCATTTGAACAGATTCAGGTCGATTATCACCCAAAAACGACAATGTCATTCGTTCACATTACGTTCTTAAAACACCTATGGTTGACATTCTTCCCATAAAGTGTTCTTATTCACCCACAATAAAATTGCAAATCATCAACAATTTATCTAAGTTTAAACCATAAAGCAATAGTTTATAAATCTATATATGAGTCCAAGATTAACATGTCTAGTACTAAGTCTAATTTTCCTTTTGGCTGGATGCCAACAGGATAAAAAGGATATAGCAAAGACGCAGCCGCCCAACAGGCAACAAAAAAAAGTGGCGCCTGAAAAGTTGAATAAAAAACCAGAGCTAATCACAGACGAAGATATAATTATCAAAAAAGAGCTACAGTATAAAAAATATACCCTGGAAGATACCTACCCTTACAAAGATACTACACGAACTTTCCAATGGAGCAAAATTAAAGAGCGCTTAGCATTTGTTACGAATTTTCAACAAACTCCTTCGCTATACGCTGTACTTCAAAACTATCAAAATGAGAAAGGTGAAGCACCAACAATTGCGGGTTACAAGCGGGATACTTATAAAAGGGTGTCCGACAGCTTCAATGTGGAGCGTTATCAGGCCGCACCGCTCTGTGATCTTAACACCAATCAAGCGGTGCGTTACGGGCGCGATGGGTGGCTCGTCCGTGTTCAGGGCTCCGACAGCCTAGACAGGATTCCGGTCGAAGGTATTTCATTTGAAGGGAAATACAGTGTACCAAAGCGCTATCTTAAAATCATTCGCGATTCGATAGAATTTAAATTCGTTACAGTCGTAGACATTAAAAACCAAAATATCTGTACATTGGAAAAAGCTGGAAATGAATGGCTCGTCAGAAGCATGAATCCAGCAACCAGTGGACGACATAAACCTCCCCATGCCCAAGAAACGCCTACTGGTCTCTTTGTTGTCCAAGAACATAAATCAAAGATGTTTTATTACGAGGATGGAACCAAAATTTATGGTGGATTTGCGCCTTATGCCACGCGGTTTACTGCTGGGGCATATATACACGGTATTCCAGTCAATAACCCAAATGGCAATATCATCGAATATAGCGAAAGTCTTGGAACTATTCCAAAATCACATATGTGCGTCAGAAATGCGTCATCTCATGCTCAATTTGTCTATAAACGGTCAAAAGACTTTTCGTCGCTCGTCATAGTTATCGATTAACAATATTTAACATTCTGTAAATCAAATATGTATTAATTTTAATTATTACTTTTGTAAACATCTATACAGAAAAGGAGTAGAATGGGAAATACGTTTATGTTTCTTTTGATGGCATTGAATACAGCACTTTCATCACAAGAAGAATTAAAAACAACACAGCAAGAAACCAGCGAGCATCGTATAAATGTGGAGCGTCAACGCACAGAAGTTGATTCCTTATACGATGAAATGAACCTAGCGCAAGTGTTACAATACGAAGCGTTTCGTCAAGCAATGGAAGGCAGGAAAGCTCTTCCTATCCACAACAAAGATATTATGACGGTCATCGATTTCTCGCTGGCATCCACTGAAAAGAGGCTAGTAGTATTAGACCTTGCGCAGAAAAAGGTACTGTTTAATACGTTAGTTTCGCATGGCAAAAATAGCGGCGAGAATTACGCGGTAAATTTTTCGAATCAACAGGAATCACTCAAAAGTTCCTTAGGTTTCTTTACGACTGAAAATACTTACAATGGTGAGAATGGTTATTCATTGGTGCTAAATGGTCTTGAGAAAGGCATAAATGATAATGCCAAAGCAAGATATGTCGTAATGCATGGTGCAGATTATTGTAGCAATGGAACAATAGCGAGTTTAGGTAGACTTGGAAAAAGTTATGGCTGCCCTGCCGTACCGAGAGAATTTGCAGCCCCTATCATTAATACCATCAAAGATGGCACATTATTGTTTATCTACGCAGATAACGCTGAATATTTAAGCAAAACCCACTTGATCCATCAACCGAATATTCTGATGGCCCAGTTTCATAAAAGACAGTCTATGTTTAACAGTGAAGGCTAATAAAAAAACCTGATGAATCATCATCAGGTTTTTTTTATTCAAAGCCGTTATGCCGGTTGACAAAATCTTTTAAGACTTATGCCTTTTCCTAAATTTCAACATCCAATTGTAAATTGCATCGTCGTGAAATAATCGCTCTACACTCCCATGCGTACCTCCTTTTATTACATTCAAACTCACATTAGCATCTGGATCCTCTTTTTTTATAGCCCGCATAATCTTTTTAGATTCCGAAATTGGCACTGCCCGATCGGCTGTACCATGGTGCAACCAAATAGGGACCTGAGTCAAATTGGACGCATACTGACTGGATCCACCACCACATATGGCCACCGCTGCCGCTACCCTTTCCGGATATTTTCCAGCCACATCCATTGTACCGTAGGCGCCCATACTCATGCCACACACATAAATACGGTCCGGGTCAGCATTATAATGTCCGATGACATAATCCACAATTTCCATTACTTTATCTGCATCCCAGCCGCCCTTTGACTGTGGCGCAACAATAATCCCTGGAACTTCCTGGCCTTTATTGATAGCATACAGTACACCATAGCGCTTTACACGATCCAAATTTGTCCCGGAAAGACTCCTCCCATGCAAAAATACAAAAACAGGTTGCTTCTCAGTGGTGGAAGAATCTAGCCCGGAATTTTTCAATAAAAAGGGATACGCCGTTTCTCCTCTAATCGCCTGTACTTCCTGCGCATTTACACGCATCAGTAGCATAAAGAAAACACATAGGTATAAATAAACTTTTCGCATACGTTATGTATATAAATTTTAGCTTAATCTGGAACATTAAAAATACAATTAAATGATTTTTGACAGCCGTATTTAACAAGTTTTAACATTTTAAGAAGGCTGTATTTTACCAAGCTACCACTACGAAGCTAAATCTATAGTAAGGAATGAGCAGTAATTTATACGATTCCATCCAATTATAATTGCATTTCAGATCAAATTTATCTTAGTTTGTAACTGTTGACGCAAATCGAAGCTCTCACATGAAAATATTACATACCGCCGATTGGCACCTTGGAAAAAGACTGGAAAGTTTCTCTCGAATAGACGAACAGACCCTGGTAATGGATGAGATCGTTCAGATTGCCGATCAGGAAAATGTCGACCTAGTTGTGATCGCCGGAGATCTATTCGATGCTTTTAACCCGGGAGTCGAAGCAATTGAGCTGTTCTATAGAACAATCAAACGTCTTAGCAAGGATGGTATGCGTCCTGTAATTGCTATTGCTGGCAATCACGATTCACCACATTTGGTTGATGCACCCGATCCGTTGGCAAGAGCATCCGGTATCATCTTAATCGGCCATCCGCGCGCCGTCGTCTCTCCTTTTGCTACGGAAGGCTTCGCTGTCGTACATGCAGACAAAGGCATTATCGTCTTAAAATTACCTCACTATGAGCATCCGATTCGAATCCTTCATACCGCTTACGCGAATGAGATCCGCTTAAAACAATACTTAGGTGAAGATAAAGAAAGTAAGCTGAATGAGGTTTTGTCTTCCGAATGGAAAAAAATTGCCGATACCTATTGCGATGAAAAAGGCATTAACATCCTCATTGCCCATCTTTATATGAATAAGTTAGGTCGTCCACTTTTGGAAGAGCCGGATGGTGAAAAGCCGGTCAAAATAGGAAATGCAGACTTGATCTATTCACAAGCTATTCCGGAACAAGTCCAATATACCGCATTAGGACATCTACACGGTTATCAAAATATAGGTTCTCTAGAGAAACCAGTCATCTACGCATCATCTCCCCTATGCTATAGCTTTTCAGAAGCTGGACAAACCAAATTTGTAGCACTAGTCGATGTATCGCCCGATACACAGGCCGCCGTAACCCCAATCCCACTCACACAAGGTAAGCCATTATTTAGAAAAACATTTGAGGATATTGAAAGTTGCATTTCCTGGCTAGAAGAAAATCCAGACGCCTTGGTAGAATTGACATTTAAATCCGACACCTTTTTGAAAGCGGAAGATCGCAAGCGTATCTATCAGGCACATTCAGGAATAATCTATTTGATCCCAGTGGTTAAAGAACGGGATAGCGAATTTATAGACACCAAAGAAATCAATCTTAAGCAAGACATATCTGTATTGTTTCAAGAATATTTCAAATCCAAAAATGCCAACCAGGCGCCCAACGACGATCTCATTGATCTATTTCGCGAAATTTTAAATTCTTAATTGCATGATTCCATTAAAGCTAACACTAGAGGGCATCTATTCCTATCAGGATCGCCAGACGATCGATTTTACCGCACTTTCCGAAGCTGGACTTTTTGGTATTTTCGGCGCAGTGGGCTCTGGTAAATCGTCTATATTAGAAGCTATTACTTATGCGTTATATGGGGAAACAGAACGTTTGAATGCACGCGACAAACGTGGATATAACATGATGAATCTCAAGTCAAATAAGTCATATATTGAACTTGATTTTGTCAATTTTGAAGAACGCACATTTAAAGTTACTCGCGAATTTAAACGCAACTCCAAAAACTTCGATGACGTAAAATCGCCAACTGTCGTGCTCTATGAGAAATTAAATGAAACATGGGTTCCATTAGAAAGCAGTAATACACAACAAATAATAGGACTACGCTATGAGAACTTCAAAAGAACAATCATCATTCCACAAGGACAATTCAAGGAATTTATAGAACTTGGCGCCAGGGAACGCACAGATATGATGAAAGAGATTTTTCAATTGCATCGGTTTGACCTACAGGATAAAGTTTCTACGTTATATAAGAAAAATCAATCCGAATTAGATCACTTGAACGGTCAATTATCGGGATTTGAGGAGATCACTTCAGATCTTGTAACAGCCACCAGCGAAAAGTTACAGGCTGAACTTCAATCTTTCGCATCCATAGAATCTTCGCATAAATTACAGCATGAAAAATTCATGCAGCTCCAAAAACTTAAAGCGGATTTCATTGAATTGAACCGGACGAAATTACGTTACGAAGAATTACTTGAACAGAAAGGACAAAAAGAGAATTTAAGGCTACAATTAAATCAGTTTGAGGAGGCCCAAACCAAATTTTTACACAGTCTCAAGTCCAAAGAAAAATTAGATCTTGAAAAGGGATCAACGCAAAGAAAATTGGCGAACGAAGAAGTAAAAAAAACAGAAATACAACAGCTTCTACAGGAGCATCAATCTCGTTTAAATATATTAAAACCAAGGTATGAACTACTACCGCAACGTCGTATTCAGGAATTAGATCTTGAATTGATACAGCAATTGATTACCTTTTCCAATGAAATTAAAGGCTTGCAAGATCGCGCAGAGAAAGGGCGTCATTTTGTCGAAGAAGCGAAAAAACAACAAGTACATTATAAAGCAAAAATCCTGGGAACTGAAAGTGAAATTTCGAATTTAAAGCGTGCTAAACCTTCGCCGCATGAATTGATGGAATTAGGCCAATGGTATACTAGACAACAGGGGATAAAACAACAAGAAAACGATCTTAATAAGCAATTGGTCGATTTAGAAAACAATGCCAGCGAAATTAGACGAGAATTACAAAATTTCAGCGGCAACCTAGAAGAATTTCAATCAACCCATGCCCATGTTGTTCAGGAATTGGAACAAAAGCTCAATAAACTACAGGATGAAAGGGCGCATCTGCTTTTACAGCAGCGGCTAACACAATATGCTAAAAATTTGAAAGAAGGGTCGCCTTGCCCCCTATGTGGTGCAATTGAACATCCCATGGTCAACCATGGGCAGGATATTTCGCTTGAAATCCTTGCTCATGAAAAATTAATGACCGACACGAATGAACTCCTAAAACTAAAACAGGATCAAAAATTCCAAGTGGACAAACTTCTTCTTCGTTTGCAATCCTTGACAGATCAAAAACACGAACTGAATACGAAAATTCAATTGCATAAGTCCATAAAAATGGCGCATTTCAATGAATTTGTATGGACAGGCTACAGCAGCACAGATGAATCTATCTATGCTTCCAAAAAACAGGAGCTTTCCAAAATTGAAACCCTAATCCAGGCCCTCGAAAATAAGCTTGCAGATGATCAGACTGCTTTAGCTTCTGTAGAGGATAATCTGGAGAAATACAACAAGGCCCTGGGGCAATTTGAACGCGACGAAGTAAGCAAGCAAGCACAGATCAATCAAAATATTGGAAATTTAAAACTGCTCAGCTGGTTCGATTACCAATCGAAAGACGCCCAAACTGTCGAAGAAGAATACAACACGATCAAAAACTCAAATATTACGGTAGAAAAAGAGTTTGTTGCGATAAACGATAAGTTAAGCGAGTTAAACAGTCAATTCGCAGGGCAAAATAGCGTGGTGAATGCCATCTCGGAACGACTTCAAACAATTAAAAGTGAAATTCTGGAAGTTGACGGCACGTTGCAGCAGCATCTTTTAGCCTCGCCGTTTAACGCTATCGAGGAGGTTAAGCAGATACTTGCCCAAAATTTACCCGTACAGCAGATCCGACTTGAGCTGGAGCAGTTTCAAATTGATTTTGAAACTGTAAAGGCGCAGATTGCTCAACTGGAACACAAGCTTGCTGGTCAAGTGTATGAAGAAACAATCTTTATTGAACAAGAAAAGGCGCTGGAGGAAAGCGCTCGACAATTGAAAGAAAGTACTGAAAATGTGGCCAAGCTGAGACAGGAACTCAACCAATTGATGATTTCTTACGCTAAAAAAGAGACGCTTCTGCAGCAACAAATGAAGCTAAACGTCCGTAATGAAAATTTGAAACAGCTTTTCAATCTATTTAAAGGTGCCGGTTTTGTACAGTATGTTTCTTCAATTTATCTACGTCAATTGTGCGACCACGCCAATATTCGTTTTCACCGTATGACACGAAATCAACTTAGTCTACAGATCAACGAAAACAATGAGTTTGAGATTATAGATTATTTGAATGAAGGGAAGAGCCGTAGTGTAAAAACCTTATCCGGCGGCCAGGCTTTTCAAGTATCGCTAAGCTTGGCGCTCGCGCTCGCGGAAAGCGTACAGTCGAGTACGAGAGCGAGCAAAAACTTTTTCTTTATTGATGAAGGTTTTGGGACACAAGACACCGCTTCAGTCAATATTGTTTTTGAAACCCTGTTAGAGCTACGCCGCGAAAATCGTATTGTAGGGATCATTTCCCATGTTGAGGAGCTTAAAGAACGAATTCCGATATCCCTTTCCATAGAAAAAGATGAAGAGCGCGGTAGTCAAATTTTTATTAATTAAGATCAAAAGTTATTTTGTATATTAGTTATTGCGGTCATATCCGTTACAGAAAGGCCGCAATAACTAATATACAAAGATTATGGGCTTATTTTCAAACAGCAAAAAAGGAAAAGGGTCTCATCCTTTTTTTCATAAGGGAAGCAAGACGAACAGCAATAATTTCCAATCTGGAAGCGGTTCCGATTCCCCGCACATTCCGCAGTCCATGCTATTTATCAAGCACTATGATATCCTGACTATCTTAAGAGAGATTCTTATGCCGCACAACCAAAACTAAGATTTGAAAAAAAGAAGTTTAATTTAACATTGTAAAACTTTTCTAAAGAAATATTGTCATACGATAAAATAGGTCAAAGACAGTATATTTGTCAACTATATGAAATATAAACAAATCAACAATAACTCCATTAATCAAATTATGCTTATCCTTATCATCCTAGCGATATGCATATTAATCTTTACGAGCTTATTTTATTATTTACCCGGTTTTTTAGGAGCGATAACGCTGTACATTCTATTTAGAAAAATCAACTATAAGCTTACCGAAGAAAAAAGATGGAATAAGTCGGCGGCAAGTATTCTCTTAATCTTACTGACAATTGTTTTTTTGGTTGGCCCGCTTTATCTGCTAATCAACTACATGGTACCCCAGGTTACAGAAGTCATTAGCAACAAAGACGAACTGATGCAGAAATTCGATTCTGTAAAGAGCTATTTAAAATCCAGTCCCTACTTCAGTAATATTGACCTTTCAGATTCTGCATTAATGCAAACACTCCAGCGAGCAGCTAAATTTATCCCCAACATCCTTAATTCCGTCGCAGAGGTTGGAGTCAACTTACTGGTCGCATTATTTGTACTTTATTTTATGCTTGTAAGCAGCAAGAAGCTGGAAGAAACTATTTATCACGCCATTCCGTTTACCAAAGCTAGTAAGGCTGAGTTATGGAAAGAATTCGATATGATGGTCAAATCCAACGCTATTGGTATTCCAATTTTAGCCATGTGTCAAGGTATTGTTGCCGGGCTTGGCTATTGGTTTTTTGGGTTGGAAAGCCCTATTTTCTTAGGAATATTAACGGCTGTCTCCACGATAATACCGATTTTGGGAACAATGGTGGTCTATTTACCAGCTGCACTATTTCTACTCGCCAATGGGCAATCCGGAAGTGCTATAGGTCTTGCTTTGTATGGAATCATTATTATAGGAAGTATAGATAATGTTCTCCGCTTTACCATTTTAAAAAAGCTGGGTGATGTACACCCCCTAATTACGGTATTTGGTGTCTTACTTGGGTTAAATCTGTTCGGTATGCTGGGATTAATATTTGGTCCTTTAATTCTATCCTGTGTTGGCGTACTTCTCAAAGTTTACAGTATCGAATTCGGAAAAAGCGCACCAGAAATTATTCAGTCAACGTCCTTAATAGAACCTAAGTCCATAGGTGACAAACCAGATATCATCGAATAAGCAAGGCTAGGCGGATCGCAGTGTATCTATCGAAGTGTATCTAACGATCAAACTCGATATCCAGTAAACTGTCATAAATGAAATTGTAAAGTATAAAATCCGCTTTTTTTCATAGTTTTGGTTCGTTAATGTATTCGAGTATCGCTGATTTTATTTAAAAATCTGATATTGGATGCAAACGAAAGAAAAGATCAAATCATTGATACTGATTTAAAAGCAAATGTAATCTATGAACAAAAAAATAGTTTTAGGAGTAACAGCGGTATTCATGGCTGGAATCCTTTACTCATGTGGCGATAACAACAAAACAAAAACTGACGGTACAACAATGCCTACACAAGAGGCTGCTGCAGAAAATCATGACCATGCGGGACATGATCACGGGCAGACGGCCCCTACCCAATCTTCCGAACCAGCTGCAATTCTCCCTGATTTTACTTTTTATCAACTTCGCTCCGGGATAAGAGTTACGAACGAGAATGTCGCCAAAGACAAGAATACCGTATTTATTCTTTTTGATCCGGGCTGTAGCCACTGTCAGCATGAGGCTATCGAGTTAGAAAAAAACATGGATCGTTTAAAAGATGTAAATATCTATTATATCTCAATGAATGACCCGGCGTTAGTATTGGGCTTTTTTGACAGTTTTGCTCCAAAATTATCCAAAGCATCGAATGTTGAAGTATTGATCGATAAAGACCAGACGTTTATTCAAAAAATCCATGTGCCGACACAATTCCCAGCGAATTATGTTTATGGAGCGGATGGAAAGCTGAAAGCACATTGGGAGGGCGAAAAAAATATCAATGAAGCAATAAGCCAATTTCATAAATAATCTAAAATGCTCAACATAGCAATCAACGGATTCGGTCGTATCGGCAGAAATACATTGCGTAATATTTTTCTTCGCGGAGCTTGTGATGAGCTAAAAATCATTGCAATAAATGATTTGACAGATACAAAGACGCTTGCCCATTTATTTAAATATGATTCGGTGCACGGCCCTTTTTACGGCACTGTGTCCCACGATGAAAATCACATCATTATCAATGGCAAAGCTATCCTTGTTACCAATCAAAAAGATCCTTCGACGCTACCGTGGAGAGAATTAGGTATCGATGTTGTGATAGAATCAACAGGGCATTTTACGACACGTGCCAAGTCAGCTTTACATTTAGAAGCAGGTGCAAAAAAAGTAATTATCTCAGCACCGGCACAAGACAAGGATATTCCGACAGTGGTACTCGGCATCAATGATCGGACTATCGATCTTTCGGCATCCATTTTATCCAATGCCTCTTGCACGACCAATAATGTTGCTCCCTTAGTAAAAATTTTAGATGACCATTGGGGCATAAAAGATGGCTATATTACCACGGTGCACTCCATGACGGGCGATCAAAATCTTCATGATGCACCACATAAAGATTTACGGAGAGCGCGAGCAGCGTCATCTGCAATCATTCCAACAACAACAGGTGCGGCCAAAGCAATCACCAACGTTTTTCCCCATTTACA
This sequence comes from Sphingobacterium sp. UBA5996, assembly GCF_002429765.1. Lineage (NCBI taxonomy): Bacteria > Pseudomonadati > Bacteroidota > Sphingobacteriia > Sphingobacteriales > Sphingobacteriaceae > Sphingobacterium > Sphingobacterium sp. UBA5996. The sequence continues at coordinate 9,602 of NZ_DJAS01000002.1, read as the reverse complement.
GAATAAGCTCGGCGGCGCTGGAATACGTGTACCCGTACTAAATGGATCATTAACGGACTTTACTTGCACCCTTGAAAAACACACCACAGTTGAAGAAATTAATAAGGCCTTTCGATGGGCAGCCGAAAATGAATTGAAGGAAGTGCTGTATTACACAGAGGATCCAATCGTTTCAGTTGATATTATCAATAACCCATATTCCTGTGTTTTTGATGCTCAACTTACTTCTATTGTTGGGGGCTTGGTCAAAGTGGTGGGTTGGTACGATAATGAATTTGGTTATTCCAATCGATTGGTTGATTTACTGATTAAGATCGATCATTTAAATGAAAAGTCTTTTGCCTAAATGAACTGCTGTCCGCTATACTGATGAAAGACAGCGATTCTGATTTATTTGATGAGAAGTGGCATATAATAAGAAAGCCTGTATTAAATACAGGCTTTCTTATTATAGCTCCCTTTCTACTCCCAGACCAAATAAGGCAAAATCATATTTGACGGGATCCAAAGGATCAAGTAAACGTAGGTTTGTTGTTAACTCCTGCGCTGTATTCCAATTGACTTTATCAAGTGTAATCAAACCAAATTTTCGCGCTACACGCTCCACATGAACATCACAAGGGCAGATCAGATCTTTTGGTGAAAGGCGCTTCCAGATACCAAAATCAACGCCTTTGTCATCCTGCCTAACCATCCAACGTAAAAACATATTAATCCTTTTAACGGTAGATTTCTGTGCTGGACTACTTATATGCTTACGTGTGCGATAGGGATAGTCCGGCAGTGAAAAAAAATACATTTTAAATGCATTAAGCGCCAGTTCCACATCAATACGCTTATTGTGCTCCTGTCCTACCAGAAAAGCATCTTCCAAAGATTCAAAATGACCATAATGATATTTGAAAAATTCAATGAAGTAAAGAATATCCGTGTCATTAAATGTACGGTGTTTAAACCCCAGCAAACTTTTTAGATCTTGCTCTTGATGATTCATAATATAGTCGTACGGTGAACCATCCATTCGATCAATAAGCTCCTTGCATTTATTGATGATCGTCTTCCTTTGGCCCCAAGCCATAATTGAAGCCAGGAAACCCATGATCTCAATATCCTGCTTGGCAGAAAATTGATGTGGAATAACTATCGGGTCATTGGGTATAAAATTAGGTTGGTTATATTCCTCAACTTTCTTATCCAAAAAATCTTTCAGATCAAAATCAGCTGCCATCGTCATTATTACCTTCCTGTCTGCAGTATACCCTTACAAATATTGGCGATCAAACCAGGTCCTTCATAAATAAAGCCCGTGTAAACCTGAACAAGGCTAGCACCTGCATCTAATTTTTCAATTGCATCTTTAGCCGAATGAATCCCACCAACACCAATAATTGGAAAAGCCTTATTCGATTTTTGACTTAGGTACCGAATAACTTCCGTAGATCTTTTGGTCAAAGGACGGCCGCTCACTCCACCCGCTTCCTGTCTTAATGCCGTTGCACTCTTTAATCCATCTCTTGAGACGGTGGTATTGGTTGCAATAACGCCAGCAATCTGCGTTTCCATAACAATCTCCACGATATCATCCAATTGACTATTTGTTAAATCGGGAGCGATTTTAAGTAGAATAGGCTTCGGAGTTAATTTGTTGTTATTCAATTCCTGCAAGGTGTTTAGGATGTGTTTTAGCGGATCCTTTTCCTGTAAATCGCGTAGACCAGGCGTGTTGGGAGAACTGACGTTTACGACAAAATAATCCACATGCTCAAATAGTGCATTGAAACAATAGATATAATCATTGACTGCGTCTTCATTAGGCGTAAGTTTATTCTTCCCGATATTCCCTCCAATCAATAACCCCTGACGATCTGTCAAGTTTTTTAATCTATTCGCAGCGACATCAGCCCCCTGATTGTTGAATCCCATCCTATTGATCAGGGCCTCATCCGGTACCAGACGAAACATTCTAGGTTTATCATTACCGGGTTGCGGTTTAGGAGTTACTGTTCCAATTTCAATAAAACCAAATCCCAAATTAGCCATATCAGCGATATACTCCGCATTTTTATCAAATCCTGCTGCAAGACCTACGGGGTTTTTAAACTTCAACCCAAAAACTTCGCGCTCCAAACGTGGATCTTCGACTTTAAAAAAAGCATTCAATAGTTGTTTTGCACCCCAAATTTTTGAGAAAACATTTAATCCTCCGGTCACTTTGTGGTGAGCCGTCTCGGGATTCATCGTAAAGAATATAGGCTTGACTAATTTATACATAATCGCAAAGTTACTCAAACAAGAAGAAATATTCATTACTTTTGTACTTTTGCAGTTGAAATGATATCAATAAATAATTTAACATTTGAAATAGGATCTCGCGCCCTATATGATGAAGCAAACTGGCATATCAAACCAGGAGATAAAGTTGGCCTGATCGGCGCTAATGGTACAGGTAAATCTACTTTGCTTCGGCTTATTGTAGGTCAATACACACCGACATCAGGATCGATTTCTATGGCGAAAGATCTGAAGATTGGCTATTTAAACCAGGATTTATTATCTTACCATTCTGAAAAAAGCATTTTGCATGTTGCAATGGAAGCTTTCGAACGCCAAAATCAATTACATACCGAAATCGAAGAGTTACTTAGTAAATTAGAAACAGACTACTCCGATGATATTCTGAATAAATTGAGTGATAAACAGGTAGAATTCGAAGCCCTAGATGGGTATAATATTGAATTTAAAGCTCATGAAATTCTAGCGGGTCTTGGCTTTTCTGAAGCAGAGCAAAAAAGACCGCTAGCTACGTTCTCCGGGGGTTGGCGAATGCGGGTCATGCTAGCCCGTATCCTTTTACAGACTCCGGATATTTTATTGCTCGATGAGCCTACCAACCACATGGACTTACCGTCGATTAAATGGCTTGAAAACTATCTTCAGGCGTTCGATGGTGCCATTGTGATTGTTTCCCATGATAGATATTTTCTAGACCGTATCATCAAGAAAACGGTCGAATCGCGTAAAGGGAAATTAACACTTTACGCAGGTAACTACAGTTTTTACCTTGAAGAAAAAGAACTACGAAATGAACTTCAGGCTAATCAATTCAAAAACCAACAGGCAAAAATAAAACAGGAAGAACGCTTAATTGAGCGCTTTCGAGCCAAGGCATCGAAAGCAAAAATGGCTCAGTCACGCATCAAGGCTTTGGATCGCATGGAAAGAATTGACGACGTGGATGATGATAACCCAACTGTAAACTTTAGTTTTAAATTTTCAAAACCTTCTGGTCGCCATGTCGTTACTTTGGAAAATATCTCCAAGTCCTACCCTAACCTAGAGATATTAAAAAACACCTCAGCAATTATTGAAAAGGGTGATAAAATCGCTTTAATCGGTGCCAATGGTAAAGGTAAATCGACACTATTACGCATTGTGGCTGACGCGGATCACGAGTTTGAAGGAAAGGCAGAGCAAGGCCATAATGTGTCGCAAACATTTTTTGCGCAGCACCAGCTTGAGGCCTTACACCTGGAGAATTCCATCCTTGCAGAATTACAAGCCTTTGCACCAAAACATACAGAGACTGAATTACGTTCTATCCTAGGCTGTTTTCTTTTTACAGGTGATGATGCCTTCAAGAAAATTAAAGTCCTTTCTGGAGGCGAGAAATCACGTGTGGCACTTGCTAAAGCTTTAACGGCAGATGCCAACTTCTTGGCACTCGATGAGCCTACCAACCATTTGGATATGCAGTCGGTCAACATTCTGATCCAGGCTTTACAACAATACGAAGGCACATTTATTGTCGTATCCCACGACCGTTATTTCTTGGATAATGTCGCGAATAAAATCTGGTACATAGAAGATAAACAAATCAAAGAATACCCCGGTACGTACCAGGAATATGAAGAATGGGCGGCAAAACGGATCGTCAAACCTGAAGGTAAGACGGAGAAGAAAGCCAAGGAAGAACCGAAAGCAAAGAAAGAAAAGCAACCGCTTACGGAAGATAAAACGCGTTTATTGAGCAAAAAGAATAAAGAACTCACATCATTTGAACAAAAAATAGAAGAACAGGAAATTTTGGTCAAAACATTAGAGTCAAAGCTTGCCGATGAAGCGGTTTATTCGGATGCCGCTAAATTACAGGACACTACGCGCTCATATAACTCGGCGAAAGCAGTATTGATACAATTTCAGGAAAGCTGGGAACAGTTGGCAGAAGAAATCATGGATTTAGAAAACGATTAATTTTTTCGACTTAAAATCAGGTTATTATCTGTTTAAACGTGATTTTAATCCAAAAACATTTGCAGGAATAGGATTAAAGCCCTACTTTTGCATCACTTCAAACAACGAACAATAGTTCTAAAACGAAGTACGATTCCGTAGCTCAGCTGGTAGAGCAATACACTTTTAATGTATGGGTCCTGGGTTCGAATCCCAGCGGGATCACAAACAAAAGCTAATCGAAAGATTAGCTTTTGTTGTTTTAATACTTTAACGCTCGAAATATAAGTCGGTCGGGTTGGAATAATAAAAAATACTGATATGTTAGACTTTTACACAATAGCGGATTATCAGATGAAACCAGATTTCCCCGAAAAAATAGGGCTAGAATTTGCTGGACAACTCGACTTCAAAACTTTCAACAGACTTCAGCAAAAAGGAATAATTGCTCAGCAGTTTGACTATCATACGGACTTCAGGCTCGATACCGTTATGACCAAACAGATTCTTCAACTTATTTCCGATAAGAGATTAGAAATGGATGCTGACGTTAAGCGATTAACCCCGATTCTCGACCTCGCAAATAGCAAGCAAAGTGGCCTGGTTGCCTATAGTGATTAAAATCTATCCTGAAAACTTACTACCAAGTAAATAGCTCAATTTCTGTCCCATTTTTTTTAAATCCCTGGTTAAGTCAATTCATTGAGAGAAATTTAAAATGTTACAAAACAATTCTCAAACTTGACTAATCAATCGATTGACTAAACTGATTGTACCAAAACTTCAATTTCTTACACCGAAATAAAAGACCTTTCATTTATATTTATTGATACACAATATAAACCATTATGAGAAAATTTTTAAATCTAATAGTAGCTTCCCTCGCTCTGCTTACTGCGTCTTGTAGCAAAACTTTGATAAACACAACAGAGAGCGTCGGCACTCTAAAAGCAAAAAACTCAACAGCAACCGTGATCAACGAGTGGAATAGCAACCCTTACAAACTGAACGTGATCTATTTCGTTCCCAATGATGTGGATTCTATTCCCAATTTCCGAAAACGTTTAAGCAGAATTCTATTGAATGCGCAAAATATGTTTGCCAATAATATGGACCGTGAGGGATTTAGCCGAAAATCTTTTGGTTTAGATCTAGTCAATGACACGCTAATTAATATTCATTACATTACTGGGCAATTTGGAAAAGCAACTTACCCTTATTCTGGGGGCAACGGAGCAGTAAAAACTGAGGTAGATGCCTATTTTGGTCAAAATCCATTAGCAAAGAAGAGCGAACATAACCTGATTATTATTCCGACTTACAACACCGATCCTGCAAATCCAGGCGGCCCTCCATTCTATGGTACGGGTACTAGTTGTTACGCATTGGACTATGTAAATCTTGACGCTAAAAATTTGGGAATTGGCGGCGATATTGGGTGGAAGGCAACGGTATGGATTGGTGGTATGATTCACGAATTGGGTCATGGCTTGAATGCCAGCCACAACAGAATGAATAAGACATTGGCACCAACTTTAGGCACAGCCTTAATGGGCTCAGGAAATTCCACGTATGGAATCTCAACAACCTCCCTGACAAGTAGCACTGCCGCGACATTTAATAATAGTCAAGTATTCAGTTCTGTGACTAGAAGTGATTGGTATGCATCTGCATCAGCAGAAATTATATCTTTGTCTTCGAGCTTTACAAACAATACAATTATCATATCCGGAAAATTTACAGCGAACAAGCCTGTCAATGATATTGTTGTTTGGCATGATAGAGAACCCTTCGGTGGGAACAACGATTATGATGCCGTACAGTGGGCGACAAAAATCATCGGTCAGGATAGCTTTAGATTCGAATGTCCACTCGCTGATTTTTATGACCTCACAGGCAATTATGAAATGAGAATTGGCTTTATGCACATCAATGGTGTTCGTACAACCATACGTTACGCCTATAACTTTACCAACAATATCCCCGATCTATCCAAAGTTGTTACTTATAAACTATTGCCTACGACAGGTTGGTCCATCGTCGGAAGCGACAGCAATGAGCCTGGATCAACAGCGAGTAATGTCCTGGATATGAACCGAAGCACTGTTTGGCATACCCCATGGTCATCAACCCAAACACCCCAACCACATTTCTTCTCCGTGAATATGGGAGATCTACGCACTATTAAGGGGCTTGCATTTCGTAATCGCGATAATTTAAATGGAGCAATGAAAGATGTCAATATCTATTCAAGTGTAAACGGTACGACCTGGACCCTAATCAAAACAGCACAATTGACAAAAGTTTCAGGTTCTTGGATTAATGTCGATCTCAACGAATCAATTAGCACGCGTTATCTTAAAATAGAATCTACCAGCTCTTGGGGCGATTTCTTCTATTCGCATCTTGCTGATTTTGGGGCGTATTAAGAATGGCTGAAAAATTACCATCACAAGATTAATTATTAACAGCGGCTAGATTAAGGATTATCTGCAATCAATATGGGAGACAAATAGCGTAGTATAGAAACAATGAAATATTGAAAAATCATTGTTGAACTCCTGATTTATGTTAATTTTGAATATTAAGACATTATAAGTTAATCCGACGCGTCTTTATGAATAAATTTCGTAAATATTGGAAGCTATTTTCCCATATTGGTGCACATCCGGGCATGTCATACATCGATTTCAAACGCGTGTACATGATCAATCTGATTGCATTGTTATGTTTATTTCCAACAATTTTCTTTGCAATCCTTAATCTTATCGATCAACGCTATATTTTATCTGCGATTAATTTTTCCAATTCAACATGTGCCTTTGCTGTGCTTGTCCTCCAATATTACGGTAAATACAACATCGCTAAGGCCACATTGTTAACAACTAATTCTGTATTTTACTTCGCAGGAGCTTTGCTCTATAGAAATGGCGGAGAATATTTTCTATTGTGCACATTGATCGTCGCGATGTTGATGTATGAAAACCGAAAGATTCATATAGTCCATTGTATTACGATAGCTTTTCTAATTTCACTTTTATATCTGCTACCCGATATACTTCCACTAAGCCAGCAAGTTCCGCGATCAAGATCTGTGTTCAATATTATCAATGCGCTTGCTTTTATCGTCGTTGCGGTCAACTTTTTTCTTGATATCATCTATAAGAATATGAAAAAGATCGAGCAGCAGCGCCTTAATTTAGAATCTATGAATCGCGACAAGGAAAAAATATTTTCGATTATTGCTCACGACATCAAAAGCCCTTTTGCCAACCTTGAAGCACTGGTATTTATGTTCCGTAACCAAATGCTAGACAGTACCACGTCACAGGAATATATTCAGCAAATCTATCAACAGATCGCGCAACAGAATCAGACGTTAGATGAACTACTGCAATGGGGCAGCAGCAATATGCAAGGCATGAATTGTAGCACATCAAAACTATTGATTAAACCCATTATCCAACACATTATTAAAAGCTTCAATGATAATGCGCAAGCTAAACATCTCAAAATCAACTTGGATATACCTCCAGATACACAAATAATTGCCAATAGAGATCATACGACAATCATTTTGCGCAACTTGATCAGTAATGCGATAAAATTTAGTTATGTTAATGGGAATATCAACATTTACATTAGTGTGGACGATCTCTATACACATATCCATATTCAGGATGAAGGTATAGGTATAAATCCGTTGAAATCTGCCGCGCTATTTAATGAGATTCAGCAAAAGTCCTTTGGAACAGAACATGAACCTGGATCGGGTGTTGGACTTGTATTGTGCAAAGATCTGATTGAGAGAAATAAGGGCATTGTAAACATTCAAAGCACACCTAATGAAGGATCCATTTTTAGCGTAGGACTACCCTCCTCTCCAGTTCATATTACCCAAACTAAGGTAGAATTACCCTCATGCTGTTAGTAGAAAAACTAACTGCTTAGAAGGGAATACGGCATACACTTCGAACGTCGATAAGAACCAACATCGACGATGTAATTGAAATGACCTGCCAACTATGCTGCGAGTAAATCTATTCTTTACTATCATTTTGTCAGATTTTAGCGTGAATTGATATGCTTAGTCTTACAATTGTAAAAAGAGCACATAGAATCTATACAAATGAAAATCCAATAATATACTACTACATACAGGTACGGTCTTTGTTCACTATAAGTAACAGACAATTTTGTTTCACAGCTTACGACTCATATTCATGAAACACTTCATAACCCTCCTTACGATAGCCTTTGGTGTATTTCTAATTGTTAAGGTGTGTTATTCGCAAAAGGGGAATGATTTAAAATTGACAAAACAGATAACTATGAATACTATAAATCAAACAGATCACGTAATTTATTTCGCAGGCGGTTGTTTTTGGGGAACCGAACATTTTTTTAAACAAGTCCGTGGCGTTACCGAAACCGAGGTTGGCTATGCCAATGGAAACCTTCAAAATCCTTCTTATACACAAGTTTCCACTGGAACAACTGGCTTTACTGAAACCGTTAAGGTGAACTACGATCCTCAAATTGTAGATCTCAACCTACTAATCGACCTTTTCTTCAAAACGATCGATCCCACTTCACTGAACAAACAGGGTAATGATATTGGCACACAATATCGCACGGGTATATATTATACCAATACAAGTGACGCCCCTATTATCAAAGAACGCGTAGCCGCACTTGCAAGTCAATATCCAAAAGAAATAGTCGTAGAAGTAGAGCCTTTACAGAATTTTTATGATGCTGAAGCCTACCATCAAAAATATCTGGACAAAAACCCTGGCGGTTACTGCCACATAAGCCCTGATTTATTTGAGCTGGCTCGCAAAGCAAATCCGCAAAAAGTGATACAGGACAACGAAAAACCCTACAAAAAAGCTGATAAAGAGACGCTAAAAAAAGTACTTACACCATTGCAATATGATGTGACACAAAATGCCGCGACTGAACGTGCATTCGATAATGAATATAATGACGAATTTAGAGAAGGTATCTATGTAGATATTACCACTGGCGAACCACTATTTGTTTCTACTGATAAATTTGAATCTGGATGCGGATGGCCGAGCTTTTCCAAGCCAATCAGTGATAGTATTATTGACGAGCTATCTGACAATTCTTACGGAATGCGCAGAACTGAGGTCCGTAGCAAAACGGGAGATGCACATCTTGGACACGTTTTCAATGATGGTCCGGCTGATAAAGGAGGATTAAGATATTGTATAAACAGTGCTTCACTCCGATTTATTCCAAAGGATAAAATGAAAGAAGAAGGCTATGAGAAATATCTGCCACTGCTGGTAAAAAAATGAGACTGTCTCAAAATGACAGTCTCTTTTTTTTTGCATTATCTAAGG
>NZ_DJAS01000003.1:303343-462773 GCF_002429765.1 Sphingobacterium sp. UBA5996 | reverse complement strand
TTAGGGTTTAGTTAGGGTTAGTTTAGGTTTAGTATAGGTAAAAGCTATACTAAACCTAACTTAAGGCTAAACTATAGGTAAACAAAAACTACACTAAGGGATAAGAAAGTAGTAAATGTGTTATCTCCGTATTAGCTCCGCAGTGAATCCGATTCAGGCATGCAATGGGGAAGCGCCCCAGATAGCCACCGCCAGCTTGCAGGGTGAGGCTACCCCCTAGCCTATCAGCGATAGAAAAAATAAGAGAAATAGAAAAGAGATTAAAAGCAGCTAGAACTGCTGCATTAGGAAACAGAGAAATAAATTAGTGCTTTTCATCCGTTTTAAAAACCCAAAAACGTTGAAGTGTATAGTTGAAACCCAAAGAAACGAGCAACTCTACAACAAGTTTTGAGAAAAGGAAATTCATATGATATACATTCACTAAAAAATGAATCCCTGTAGACTTCAGTGCAATGCTACCACAAACAACAATTACAAATTTCCATAGCTGGCTTCCCACAGACTTTTGTGTACTTCCAAACGACCAGTAACGATTGATCAAAAAATTAACAATAGCTCCAAGGCTACCGCTAATAGCATTAGAAAAAGGAGCGCTGATATGAAGTAACTTATAACAAGCTGAGTATACCCCAAAATCAAACAATCCGCCTAAAAAGGCGGAAAGCTGTGCTTTTAAAAAAGTAACAAACTTGGAAGACATCGTTAAATATCCCCCTCCTGCTGTTTCTTCAATTTATCCTCTTTATCTTTTTCATCCCCTAATTTGAGAAGTAGGCGCGTATCATTCGCATTAATTACAAATAGTGCAATACAAATTACAAGTACGCACCAATCGATGGATCCAGGCATTAACACCTCCAAGAGCATGACTAATGAAATAATCACTCGAATTTCAGTGGGACCCAAAATTCCAGCGTCTATTGTATATTTATCCGTAATTCTATACCTAAGTTGAGAAATAATCATTGCCCAACCATACAAAGCCACCAACGTAAATCCCAGATATTTGTAATCTCCTACAGTGTAAAGCACATATCCCAATCCAATGAAAACCGTACTGATCCAATCCATTACAATATCCAACGCAAAACCGTACCAGCGACGGGATTTATTCCGATAAAATGCGATCCGTCCATCCAATGAATCACCAAACCACTGCACAAAAAAACCGGGAATTCCTAGAAGTAGATAACGGATATCAACGTATTCGGCCAGTATAAAACTCCCCAATATCATTAAAGAACCTAAAAATCCGATTGCTGTAAGTCCATCAGAAGTAATCCAATTTGGGATCCGGGGAACGAGATACGAAATAAGCTTTTGTTCGGGTTCACTTAAGATATTTGTTCGCTTTCTATCCTGAAAAAGCTTTTTATTTATTTTTAACTCACTCATTATCTGCTATTATAGCCATTTATTTTCTTTATACCAAGCCAATGCCTCCATTAAGCCTTTCTTCAAATCATATTTAGGTTGGTATTTTATGTGACGCTGGGCAGCAGCGATATCACAGCCCCAGTTTTCTGCCGTAAGTTCATTTAGCCTTTCCGGATATAATAAAGGTATTGCTTTAGATTTCCTATACAGAAGCTCAAAAATAACGGCTATAGTTTTCACAAGCCCCAAAGGGATATGCATACGGAACATTCTCTTTTGGCTAAACTCTTTAAAAATTTTCGCCATCTCATAACGGCTATATACCTGTCCGTCACTGAGGTTATACACCTGTTTCCCACCCTGGTCAAAACGACAGGCATCAATAATGGCCTGTACCAAGTCCGCGACATAAATAAAGCTAAGCTTCTGTGGCGAGCGGCCAACATATGCATCCATACCTCCATTCATGGTTTTAAAAAGAATAAAAATATCCTTTTCACGCGGGCCATATACTGCAGTAGGCCGCAAAATTGTTATTGGATGATCTTTAAAGTCATTCAATACGAGTTCCGCTTTCTGCTTACTACGTCCATATGCTGTAACTGGATGATAGGGATTACTTTCATCGATTAGAATTGCATCATAGCGAACGGGACCAATAGCGGCCAAACTACTAACAAAAACAAATCTTTTGATGGGATTTTTTAATGAAAAACAAGCCGATGCCAAATTTTTTGTATACCCAACATTGACCTTTTCAAGATCTTCTTCACGTTTGGCGCGGGTCATTGCAGCAGCATGAACTACATAGGTATAGCTTTCTGCTTCCAACAATTCTCTGATAGATCCTTCATCAGAGAAATCCGGGTAAACAAATTTATCTACAACGGAGCGAATTTCTGAAACATCACTTGACTTTCTCACCGCAGCATGAACTTCCATCCCTGCCGCCTTCGCTGCTCTTGTCAAATGATAGCCTACAAAACCACTCGCTCCGGTGATTAATATTTTTTCTATCATAATGATTTTTTATACAAACGATAACGTTTGTACAATTCTCCATTCATTTGCTCAATTGCGTGGTTCATCATATAATTGTGCTCCAACATCCATGAACATTCGGCCCCTTTAATATTGGAATCTTTTGATTCTTTTATAATTCGACCATACAAACATGCCTCAATACCTAGTTTACGGTAGTCTTCCAACACCCCTAACATGAGTACGCGAAGCAAATTTATTTTTTTCTTTCCAAATAACAATTTGAAAATTCCCGTAGGAAGTAAACGTCCGCGCTTCACCTTGATCAGGATCTGGTTAATATCCGGTATGCCCAGACCAAAACCAACAAGCTCACCATCTTTCTCAGCTACGATAGCAAATCGTGGATCGAGGATCATTTTTAGATCCTTGGCTGTATAATTAAACTCGTCTTCGGTCATGGGAACAAATCCCGAATTTTTATCCCATGCTCTATTGTAAATATCCCGAACTCTCGCCGCCTCATTTTTAAAATCTTTCACATTGAACTGACGCAAGGTGATACCAGATCTTTTCAGACGCTCCTCCAACCTATCCAAAAGCAATACAGAACGTTTATCAGCAGATTTCTCCATCACCAAATATGCGCGTAAGTCCACTTTATGACCATAGCCTGAATTGGTAATTAAATCGATGTAATAGGGAGAATTATAGGGCATCATAGCTACCGGTGGCATATCAAAGCCTTCAACCAATAAACCTACCGTGTCATTGGTCGACAAATTAATCGGCCCCACAATCGTATCACCACCTTTTGCTTTAACCCATTTCTCTGCTGTTTCAAACAATGCGTTTGCGACCTCCTGATCATTTATACAATCGAAAAACCCCCATTGCCCCTCATTTACATGATTAAAGGCGTTATGGTTGTTATTCCAGATTGCACAAATGCGGCCAACAATTTTATCGTTACGATAAGCTAGAAAAGGTTGTGCTTGAGAATGTTTATAAAAAGGATGCTTGTCAGGGGAAAGCAAATCGTTTTGTTCAAGAAATAAGGCGGGCACATAATTAGGATTTCCCTCATAGAGACTATGAGGGAAATCTATAAACAGCCGTCTTTGTTTCTTCGTTTCAACGGGTATAATCTGAATCATATACGATTAGATTTTATATTAATGTTTCAACTTCAGCTTGTTTGAATACTTTAACCATCTTTTCAATAGCCTCGTCGATTTGGTCATAAGTATGCGTCGCCATCAATGAAAAACGGATCAAAGACTCTTCAGCAGGAACTGCCGGAGAAACAACTGGATTGACAAACACGCCATCATCTTGAAGCATTTTTGTTACCCAGAACGTTTTTTCATTGCTACGAATAAAGATTGGTAAAATTGGACTTTCCGTCGCACCTAGATCAAATCCATGATCCAGTAACTGTGCTTTGGCATAATCTGTATTTTTCCATAATTTTTCAATGTGCTCAGGCTCATTCTGAATAATTTCCAATGCTTTCAATGTTGAAGCTACAGAAGCTGGAGTCATTGAAGCACTGAACATCACCGAGCGTGCATTATGTTTTAAGAAATCAATTACATCGGCATCACCAGCTACAAATCCACCTAAAGACGCTAAAGATTTACTAAAGGTACCCATGATCAAGTCTACATCGTCATTAAGCCCAAAATGCGAAGCTGTACCAGCGCCTTTGTGACCAATAACACCTAAACTATGTGCGTCATCAACCATTACTGCCGCATCAAACTCATTGGCAATAGCGGTAAGTTCAGGCAAATTAACAATATCACCCTCCATACTAAAGATACCATCCGTACAAATTAACTTCGCGCTATCCTCAGGTAGACGAGATAACTTTGCACGCAAGTCCTCCATATTGTTGTGACCGTATTTAATTACCTTAGAAAAAGATAAACGGCTACCATCAATAATGGATGCATGGTCGCGTTCATCTAATAAGATATAATCATTACGCCCCATTAGACATGACAAAGGGCCAAGATTTGATTGAAATCCTGTACTAAAAAGAATAGCAGCTTCTTTACCCACATAAGCAGATAATTTTTCTTCCAGTTCTACGTGAATATCCAACGTACCGTTTAGGAAACGAGATCCAGCACATCCAGTACCATACTTTTCCAAAGCGTCTTGCGCTGCTTTTATAATACGTGCATCAGTCGTTAACCCTAAATAAGAGTTAGAACCAAACATCAATACACGTCTACCATCGATTTTTACCTCGGTATCTTGTTTTGATTGAATAGGTCTAAAATAGGCATATAAGCCTTTAGCTTTCAACTCCTCAACAATCTTAAATTGCGATATTTTTTCGCCTAACTTTCCTTTACTCATGCGATAAAAAGGTATTTCTAAAACTATTTCTAACTTTTAGATGTTATTGTAACAAACAAAATTATCGAATTGGACTTTTATATAAAAAACTCGGTCTCCGATGAAAAATCTGCTATATCCACAATGTAAGCTGAAATTCTACGTTGCATATATTCACAATAATTCCAAAAAAACGTTGCAAACATACGAAAACATAATCTGACTTTCACTTAAATTTAGTCATATTTTTAACACATCGTCCAAAACAGTTAATTTTATTTTAATACTCCGCTAACATCACTCCACATAATTCTACTTTAAAATAAGACAATTTTAATAATTATATTTGCGAACTTTAAATTATCCTATAATTAGTTACATTTAGGTTCATTGCAATAGCAATGGTGTAGACTTACTAATATACAACAATATATGGCTTTATCTTCAGATATCAATATAAAAAATAAAAAAGCTTCTTTTGAATATCACTTACTAGACAAGTACATAGCAGGAATTCGGCTATTGGGAACAGAAATAAAATCCATCCGCGAGGGCAAGGCAAATATTAACGATAGTTTCTGCAGTTTTTTTGAAGACGGACTCTATATTCGTAACATGCACATTGCCGAATACTCCATGGGTTCTTTCTATAATCATGAGGCAAAACGGGACCGTCAGCTGCTATTGACAAAAAGAGAATTAAAAAAATTGAAAGAGAAGGGGGAAGAACGTGGTTTTACCATTGTCCCTTTACGCATTTTTATCAGTCCGCGTGGTTTTGCTAAAGTCGAAATTGCGTTGGCACAAGGTAAAAAGGATTTTGACAAACGGGAAAACATTAAAGAAAGAGATGTCAAGCGTGAACTTGACCGTGTAATGAAATTTTAGGTTAACGCGCCAGGATATATGCACCTGGCGTAATGCCTACTCTGCTTTTAAAAAGCCGAACAAAGTAGTTAACATCATTAAACCCGGCACCATAGCAAGACTCCTTAACATTGCGGGTTTGCAAAAGCATCTTTTTCGCTACCTCAATACGCTGTTGGATCACATACTCCATAGGACTAAGTCCTAACTCACGGTTAAACATCCGCGTAAGGCTTGCCTTACTCATGTGAGCAGTCCGTTCGAGCAGTGCCATTGTGATTTTCTCCGTAATATGCTTCTGAATAAACTCTTGCAAATGTAGCAGAATCTTGTTGGGCGATTTACCAATTTTCAATGCAATCGATGACTGAGACTGCAATAACCGAATTGTAAGCTCTTTAAAAGCGAGATCGGCGAGCACATCTTTTAACGGATTTTCGCTGATAATGATCTGAAATAACTTGTTCACCAAGTCCGCGAGCTCCGTAGAATTATAGAGATGAAAAAGGTCGGGATCAATACGCCACTGATTGACCTGCTCTTTGGGATAAAATTCATTTAAATAGTCCAAAACTGCTGCTATCTTCTCTTTATGAATTGTCAAAGCAGTACACTGCGTAGGCTTTTCCAAAGTTGCTTCAGGAAAATCGATGTGCATGCCAACAAGGGCGGGCAATACCATCATCTGCCCCGGCAGATAATCAAAAGACTTTATATTATCCAAATGCATGATCTTCTTCCCTTGGATCATATTAATCATAACGAGATCATCGAAACACAAGGGTACATGTTGCGAAACACGATACGTTTCGTAGATATTAAGCTCCAGGCTATCTAACGTGAATGCACGTCGGTTTTCCACTAATGTACTCAACTCCCGAGCCTGAGAAAATGGCAATGTATGAATTAACGTCCTGTCTCCCATGATGTACCAATTAAGTAAAATGGCTTTATATCAAATATAACAAAAAAAATGGAACGTCGGTTTTCATCCATTTGAAACAATCGTGCTATGTTTTGGATCGATACTGCTACGGGATTGAATAATTGCTGGCTAACTTTGATAAGAAGGGAATAAAAATAATTAAAAATAAACCATATGAGCGCAATTAAAAGGCCATCGTTCAAAGAACGATATGACAACTACATTGGTGGTAAATTCGTCGCACCAGTACAAGGAAAATATTTTGATAACATCTCACCAGTAGACGGAAAGGTATTTACACAAGTTGCCCATTCCACAAAAGAAGATCTGGATCTAGCTGTTGATACTGCTGCTAAAGCCTTTGAAACTTGGGGAAAGACTTCAGCTACTGAACGGAGCATCATCCTAAATAAAATCGCCGACCGCATTGAAGCGAATCTAGAATATATCGCCGCCGTTGAAACCATAGACAACGGTAAGGCGGTACGCGAAACGCTAAATGCTGACATCCCATTAGCAATTGATCATTTTCGATATTTTGCGGGTGTAATCCGTGCTGAGGAAGGTTCCATAAGTGAACTGGACAGTAACACCGTATCCTTGATTGTACACGAGCCAATCGGGGTAGTTGCACAGATTATTCCATGGAATTTTCCGATTCTAATGGCGGTATGGAAACTAGCTCCAGCGCTTGCAGCAGGGAATACCGTTGTACTAAAACCCGCTGAAAGTACACCGGCATCTATTCTTATCCTGATGGAAATAATTGGTGATTTGATTCCCGCCGGAGTGGTTAATATCATCAATGGTTTCGGTGCGGAACTTGGTCGGTCCTTAGTCACCAATCCAAAAGTTTCCAAAGCAGCATTCACGGGATCCACAGCAACAGGCCGTTTGGTGATGCAGTATGCCACTGAAAATATCATTCCAGTAACACTCGAACTCGGCGGAAAATCGCCCAATATTTTCTTCAGTTCGGTGATGGATGCCGATGATGCATTTTTGGACAAAGCGATAGAGGGCGCGGTGCTATTTGCACTCAACCAAGGAGAGATTTGTACGTGTCCTTCACGTTTATTGGTACAGGAAGATATCTACGATAGATTTATAGCGAAAGTCGTTGATCGGGTCAATAAGATCAAAGTCGGAGACCCATTAGATCCATCAACCATGATGGGCGCTCAGGCATCAAAAATCCAAAAAGACAAGATCATGTCCTATATCAAACTAGGCAAAGAAGAAGGAGCAGAAGTCTTGACCGGTGGCGATGAAAACAATGTTGGCGAGGGCTTTGAAGACGGCTACTACATTAAGCCTACCCTATTCAAAGGCAATAATAAAATGCGGATTTTCCAGGAAGAAATCTTTGGACCAGTACTGGCGGTCACTACTTTCAAAGATGAGGAGGAAGCAATTGCCATCGCCAACGATACGATGTATGGACTAGGAGCTGGTGTATGGACCCGAGATGCGCATCAGCTTTATCAGGTTCCACGTGCTATTCAGGCGGGCCGTGTTTGGGTAAATCAGTATCATTCCTACCCTGCTGGAGCTCCATTCGGTGGATACAAACAGTCTGGTATCGGACGGGAAAATCATAAAATGATGCTCGCACACTATAGACAGGCTAAAAACATGCTGATTTCCTACAGCAAAGAAAAACTTGGTTTCTTCTAACAGAAGTTTAAGAGTAAGCTAACGCCGTACCAGGTGGTATCGTCAAACGCCATGCTGCCTGGTACGCTTTAAACACGCAATCGATCTTTCGCGCTAAATTTGATGGGGGCTAATTTTAAAAAAACATGATCCAATTTTATGATGATAAATAGACTAGACGTTACGGATAAAGCAAAAGATCTTATTCATGAACTTGAAGCAAAACATGGTAAATTAATGTTCTACCAAGCAGGAGGCTGCTGTGAGGGGACTCAACCGCAGTGCTTTGAAGAAGGAGGCTACTTCCCCCGTACAAATGACGCCATGATTGGACTAGCGGAAGGCTATGAATTCTGGGTTGATCGCGATCTCTTTGAATACTGGAAACATGCACATTTTACATTAGATGTACTGGATGGCTTTGGCCCGGGGGGCTTCTCGCTGGAAACGCCATTGGGTAAAACCTTCAAAGTTCACTACAGACTGTTTACATCAGAAGAGCTCAATAATTTAAGCCCCGTCAAGAGAAACGAATAGAAAAAAACGTAAATCCATAGAATCACAACCCTATCGGAGACGACGATCAAAATTCTTAGATCGATCTCTCCACAAAAAAAGGACCTTAATTACGGTCCTTTTTCCATGTTATAAATTTTCAGAATTTTCGTCTCGTACCCTAAAAAGAGACATCGAATTCTATTCAATATCCAAACCTTCAAGCACAGGAATCGGCTGCTTGCTTTCATCCAGAGCAACAAATGTAAAAACACCTTCTATTGCCAGCTCTCTGCCCTCCTTGTACATATGTTCCAAAAATATCTCGACCTTCACCTTTAAGCTGGTCCGGCCTACATGTTGAACTCTTGCGATAGCTTCTATAATACTTCCAGAGGGAATAGCTTTATTAAAGTCTATACGATCTGTTGATACAGTGACCAACGTTTTGCGACAAAATCGTGTTGCAGCCATAAACGACACTTCATCCATAATGGACATGGCCTTGCCGCCGAATAAAGTATCGTGATGATTTGTCAAAAACGGAAAAACAGTTGTACAAACATGTGTTTCAGACAAATCAATACGTTCTTGTAAAGTCATTTATTGTTTTATTTAGTGGATTTAAGAGGGGACAAATGTAAATTAATCTCATTTCAGTTGAGTCATTTCTATTCCATATTTTCATTGATATCCACACCGATACCCTTCAATAAGAGCGACGCATTGAATATCTTGCACTCGCCAATCTTCAGCTTATAATCAAACAGCATCTGACCTTCATCAACACGAATATCAAAATGATAATTTTTGATATCTCGAGGAAATTCCTCCTGTAAACTAGACAGCTGTAAGTCGTGTGTTGCCACCATACCTTTACCATTTAACCGCACCAATTTCTTTATGATCGCCCGCGAACCGAGGTATTTATCCACCGAATTTGTACCCCTTAACATCTCATCAATCAGAAAAAAGCTATCGCTGTGTAGAGACACCGTATCTAATATGAATTTCATCCGATTCAGTTCCGCCTTAAAGGTCGACGTACTTTCATTCAGATTATCTTTGATCCGCATATAGGATATCAGTTTGTAAATCGGCAGCTGAAAAGATGTTGCTGCAACAGCCGCCCCAGCATAGGCCAAAATGGCATTTATGCCCACAGTACGCAGAAAGGTACTTTTACCAGCCATGTTGGATCCAGTTACCAAAGCAATACGATGATCCATACTGTTATAATCATTGGCAACTACCTGATCGATCGGGATCAAGGGATGATATAATCCTTGCGCATTAATCTTATCTTGCAATGGGTTATCCAAAATTATCGGATCAATATAGGTCGGATGATTTCGCTTCCAAATAGCCAGACTCGTTACCGCCTCTACCTTTGCCAAAGTATCGAATGAATTTAAAATTTCATGCTCATATTTATTCTTCCAGTCAACAATTGCCAATACCTGCCTAAAATCCCAAAGAAGAAATAAATTTAAAAAAATACCAACAAAGACATTATTGCGGGCATCCAGATTGTTAATTAGACCTGCAAGCTTTTTAAATGCAAGGGAAATGGAATCAGCACCTTGATGCTGTTTAAGTTCCCCGGCGATCCCCAGCATGGAAGAGGACTTCCACTCCTTGCTTTCAATCGATTGAATCGCTTCGGCATAAGAGCCTAGGACAGCACCAATCTTGTCTATTCGAGAGGAAAACAGCCCCACACTTCCCGCTTTGGCTAATGCCCAAAGGATATGGAACAAGCCCAATAATGTTGCAATTCCAGCCAACTTTGGAACAAAAAAACTTCCGGCTAAAGCAAGTAAAAAGAGAATGGGACCTGCTTTGATATAGAAACGCATAAAACCGTTGCCGAATTGAAAATTACGATTCTGAAAGTAATTTGTCAGGAAAGCCTTGATGTCCAGCTTATGGTTCAGGTTCGCCAACAGTTTAGCCTGAAAATCCCAAATCCATTCCGATTCGTTTTCCAGTTCCTGAGTCGCTTCCTGATTATGCAGAATCTGATATTTTTGAAGCGGTTTATCAAGCCATGAAGCCAAAAGATCGATTCCCTGCTTTGTAGTTGCACGATTTATCTGGGCAAATAAAGCATAGGTTCCAAAGACATCCATATCAGCGCTATACGGATGAGCCCCATCCTCAAAATGCTGGCCATGATCATACATATTTAATTTTCCTTCTGCCATCGCCTGCTCATTTGCCAAAACCTTAAGATAAGCTTCAAAATAATTTTTCTGAAGCTCCAGCTTGCTCTGCTTCCGCACGAGATAAGCGAACAAAAATAACAATGAAAAAAAACAGAAAAAGACCAAAGGCAGACTTTCGAGCTGAAAGGTATAAAATAATAACGCTCCCCCTCCCAGGATTACAAATAGACGCGACAAACTCAATGTGTTGACTTGCTTATTTAACTTGAGCACGGTTGAAGCTATTTCTTGATGCTTCTGATCATATAATATTGATGTTGGAGTCATAACGTGAATATTTAGTCTTTCACTTCATTTTAATTTAATTGAGGATCTTATCAGTTTTTTTATAAAAGGAGGGGCCATAGGCGCTTGAGACCTTGGAGATGCACATCGAAGCCGCTTAAATGGCTTTACCAAGCTTGGTCTCCCACCAAAGGAACAAAACGAAAAGTATCCAGTTCGATACGGTCAAAATCATTTTCACCTACCCGGATAATGGTGACCATTTTTTGCGACTTTTCATCTCCGACAGGGATCACAAAAATTCCGCCCATTTTCAATTGCTTTAACATCACCTCTGGCACAAATGGTGCGCCCGCAGTCACGATAATCTTGTCATAAGGAGCGTGCTTTTCCATTCCCTTAGAGCCATCACCCAAAAAGAAATTAGGTTTATAGCCCATGTAGGGCAGCACCTGAATGGTGCGATGATACAGATTTTCTTGGCGCTCGATGGTATACACTTCAGCACCAAGTTCCATTAGAATGCAGGTTTGGTATCCAGATCCGGTCCCGATTTCCAAGACTTTATCCCCTTTTTTCACGTGGAGTAATTCGGACTGATAAGCCACCGTATAAGGCTGTGAAATTGTCTGCCCATCACCAATTGGAAATGCAATATCCCGATAAGCCTGATTCCAGAAAGTTTCATCAAAGAAAAAATGACGTGGTACTTTTCCAATGGCATCTAAAACTTTTTGGTCTGCAATACCTCGGCTTTTTAGATGTTCCACCAATTTCTTACGGGCACCTTTCTCCCGATAATTATCAATAAACTTGTAGGCCATGATGATTCAAATTTACCTTTTAAAAGGCATATTCAGCAGAACTAATCACAATTGACTCAATACCAATACAGTACACATTTATAATTCAATTTACTTTATTTTGCAAATCACCAGACCTTATAACCAGTGTACGTTGACCGTTCGAATTGGACATCAAACAAAACGATAGGCGCATGTGGTTTAACTTAGCCCATAACGCAAGTCTTTAATCCTATAGGGGTAATAGCTGGCGCTAATAGGGATCCACATCGACCTGAACGCGCACGCCTGTATTGCTTTTATCTATTTCAAAATCCAGAAGAACCGAACGGATCAGTTCCTTAACCTTTGCAATACTGATATTTGTACGTTCTATCTTCAAGGTGATAGTCTGAATAAAATTATTGCGCACGCGGGAAACCAAAGGCGGCTCTGGCCCCAACACCCTTGCCCCCAGCTGTTGGCGCAATGCTACGGCAAAACGATTGGCCGAATCATAGCATTTCTGAAAATCAGCATGCTTAATATCAATTCGGATGAGGCGGTAAAAAGGGGGATAAAGGTAATTTTTTCGTTCTGTAATTTCAGTCATAAACATATCCTCATAATCGTTGTTGACTACCTGTTCAAGCACTCTGTGCTTGGTTGTATAACTTTGGATAATCACCCTTCCGCCAGCTTCACGACGACCAGCCCGGCCTGCAACTTGTGAAAACAGTGAAAAAGCACGTTCATAGGAACGAAAATCAGGAAAGTTGATAATGGTATCCGCGTTAATAACACCAATCAGACTTACCCTTCCAAAATCGAGCCCTTTAGCTACCATTTGCGTTCCAATAAGCACGTCGAATTCATGCTCATCAAATGCTGTGATAATTTTATCAAATCCATATTTGCCTTTTGTAGAATCCAAATCCAACCGGCCGATGCGAATTTCCGGCATCAGAAGCTCCAGCTCCTCCTCTACCCGTTCTGTACCGAATCCTTTACTTTCGATATGCGGCATCCCGCAGGCTGGACAAACCCGCAACGGAGGTTCGACATGACCGCAATAATGACAGTGCATCATATTGGAGCTCTTATGATAGGTCAAGCTCACATCGCAGTTGACACATTTTGCGACAAATCCACAGGTATTACATTGGATCATGGTCGTATGTCCACGTCTATTTTGAAATAAAATAACCTGCTCCTTATTTTTTACAGCTTCTTCAATGGCCTTTAGCAAGGTACCTGAAAAATAGGAAAACATATTTTCCTTTCTTCCCTCTTCGGCAATATTCACCAGCTCAATACTTGGCAACTGCGCATTCCCGTATCGTTCTAGCAGTTGTACAAAACCGTACTTCTTGGCTTTGGCATTATAATAACTTTCCAAAGAAGGTGTGGCTGATCCTAAAAGTACCTTAGTCTGATGGAGAAAGCCGAGATAAATGGCGGTATCCCGAGCATGGTAGCGGGGAGCCGGATCGAATTGCTTATAGGAATTTTCGTGTTCCTCATCAACAATGATAATGCCCAGGTCCTGAAAGGGCAAAAAGACGGATGAACGCGCGCCAATCACCACCTTGAACTCATTTTTCATTACTTTATGCCATACCTCGGCACGTTCATTATCATTAAATTTGGAGTGATAAACGCCAAGCTTATCTCCAAAATGCAACTTTAAGCGAGCGGTAATCTGCGCTGTAAGCGCAATTTCGGGCAATAGATACAAGGCTGATTTTCCGGCAGCTATCGCCTGTTCTATCAGCCGGATATAAAGCTGTGTTTTCCCTGAGGCGGTGACACCATGCAATAAAGTAACTTCCTTATCCTCAAAGGACTTCTTGATTTCATCATAGGCGCGTTGCTGATTTTCATTAAATTGGAAATTAGCATCCAATTCGATATCTTCTCCCTGAAACCGAGAGACAACCTTCTCTTTGATTTCAAAAACACCTTTGTCAATCAAAGCTGTAATAGCGCCGTTACCGCAGCCCGAGGCCTCGGTTAACATCGGCCGTGTAATCTCCTCCGTTTTTTTAACAAGTTGCATAAACGCCAATACGGCATCTTGCTGCTTTGGCGCTCGGTTTAAACTATCCAACAGCTCTCTTTTAGCATCTTCATTTTTAAAATCAGGAGCAAAACGTAAAAATGCTTTGGTCTTAGGTTTATAGCGCTCGGTAATCTCTTCAGAAATCAATACTATTCCCTTGTCAAATAATTGCTTTAAAATAGGGAAAACAGTTTTTTGCCCCAGCAACTTCACAATATCATTCACCTTAAGTTCGCCAGCCACCTCCAGTGCTTCAATGATAAGATACTCTTTATCGGAGAGTGTAGAACGATCAAACTCATCAGCAATCGAAGGAACCACTTTGGTCTCACTGGCCAGCTTCAATGCTGCGGGGAGCGCCGCCTGCATCACCTCACCCAAGCTACACATATAATAATCGGCAAGCCAATCCCAAAGTTTAAACTGCGCCAAATTGACGATCGGATTTTCATCGATAATGTCCAAAATATATTTTGCTTCATAGTGCTTTGGTGCTTCCCGGCTAATTGACTTAACAAGCGCTGAGTAGATCTTATTCCTTCCAAATTGCACAATGACCCGTACTCCTAGCTGCACACGATCGTTCCAGTCGGCCGGAATACGATAGGTATATGTTCTTGCTAACGCTAGTGGTAAGACCACATCAACAAACAGCGTATCTCTTTCACTAAAAATCGTAGATTGTGGATTGGACATAAATTCAAATTATGGTATAAAAGTACAAAAAAACCTTCACGAAAAGAGATCAAACGACTCTAGCGATTATCAAAACCTACATCTCTTGACACTGTTGTATAAGCGAAATCACAACCAAAAAACAATACATTCACCGTGTAACTATAACCTAAAAGAGCCTTCCCGAAATCTATCAGGGAAGGCTCCTATATTTTAGATACACGTATCGATCTGTATCGAGTGATGCAATTAGCAAATGAAATTACGACTTGTTCTTCAGTGCCGCAATAAATAACGCTACCCAACCGATGATAAACGAAAGACCGCCTAAAGGTGTAATTGGGCCCAAAATCGATGGATTACCAAAACCTGTTATTTCTCGTACGCTTAAAATATACAAGGATCCCGAAAAAAATAGAATACCAATGAGAAATGCAATAAAGGATACTTTAATCGAATACGTCTTGGCTCGGGAAAAAGTAGATAAAAATAACAAAGCAAAGGTATGATAGAAATGATACTGATTGGCCGTTTTCCAAGTTTCAATATGATATGTACTTACCTTTCCTTCTAGACCATGAGCACCAAAGGCACCTAATATTACAGCTAATGCTCCCAACAAAGAAGCGGCTAAAATGATTTTCTTATTCATTATGTTGATTGAATGCTGAAAATGAGTTTCTAGCGATAAATGTATTAAAAACCGATCAAAATAAGGAATTTTTTGTTAAATTTATGTGATAAAGAGGTATTATTGGAACGATTATCTGTCTCTTCCCATATATTTTTATTAGGTTTGTTTCTACGTATGGGTCTTCATGAGCATCATGCTGCTCACCGAGTTATTGAAAGACGTACAATGATTTTATCTCCATGAGAAACATTGGCTTCATGAATACTTCATCGCCATCAAAAATTCGAATTTAATGTACTCTCTTGTTTGAGAAAATAGAGTACTTCAAACATATTTGTTCTGATGAAATTTGCATTAATCGTATCAACGGGCAAGTTAGTAACGATATAAGTCAAATTTATCAGCCATTGAAAAAAATAAAAAGGATGAAAAAAACAATCATCATCACTGTGATATTATTCATCGCGGTCATCGCGGCCACGGTCTACCTTTTCGGAGATTTTAATAAAAATAACAAACAAGATTCTAAAGCCTTACAATACCTTCCCGAAAATACATTAGCGATTGCTTCCTTTACAAATGATCAAACGGTGGATACGATCTTTAACGACTATGAACTCTTTAAAGCAATTATTGGCCAGCAAAATTTCAGCCACCTCAAGCGTCTGAAAGAAGATTTATTACAAAACGATCAGCTTGCACCACTAGTAGATGGACAGCAGATACTGCTCTCTTTTCACCAGGAAAAAGAGCAGATTACACCTTTGTATAGTGTCCAGGTGGGGCAGAGTCTAGATAACAAGGCCTTGGCAACATTACTTGGCAACGTCGGGAAAAATTATAAAATACAGCCCTTTGATACCTTAGGGCACCGATTTTATGGACTTAACCAAGGCACTAAAGACAGCACACTTTATTGCTCCTATTTTCACGAAATTATTTTTGCCAGCTATTCCAAAAAAGTACTCGCTCAGATTTTTGACAAAAATGTAAAGAAAATAAATACAAAACAGATTGAGTTCTTTGTCAACCACAACAATAAAAACACTCCCCTAAGTCTCTATTTTTTCAATGAACAGCTATCTCAGTTTGCCCGAATATTGATGAAATCCAAGTTCGGCAATTATCTAGGCCTAATAGATTCGCTGAAAGGACAAACCTCCTGGAACATGAATTTTAAAAAGGATGCATTTATCTTTAAAGGTGAAACTGCGCTTACGGACAGCAAAAACAGCTACCTACAGTTATTTGCTACACAGACAGCTCAGGTGCAAGCCTTGGGTAATTATCTTCCTAAAAATGCAGCATCTTATATCGACTTTAGTATTTCAGATCCTCATAGTTTTCGTAGTGGTTTGAAAGCTTTGTTCGTACAACAGAAAGAAAATGGCCGATTGGCAAAGAGCATAAAAAACTTTGAAGAGGACAGTCAAGTATCCTTTGACAGTATCATCGCACCAATATTCAACGATGAATTTGCTCTTGCAGAGCTGGACAACCAGGATGCTATCGGTTTGATCAGCATTTCAGATTCGACACAATTTGCAGATAACCTCAAAAAATTCAGTACTGCTGTTGGCGATTCAATCTATCAATTTAAATATTCGAATCTTTTATATGCACTCTTTGGCGAACCGTTCAAGAATTTTAACCGCCCCTATTTTACCGTTGTCGACAATATTATGGTGATAGCCAGCCGAACCGGGATCTTGAGCGACTATCGGGAATCTTTCCGGGAAAAGCAATTTCTGTCGGGAACGGCGATTTTCAAAAATCATGCAGCATTACAGAACAGTCGTAGTAATGTGACATTTTATTTAGAACCTAAAGCCAGTAAGAGCACTATTTTGAATAACTTAAAAGTGGAGTTTGCAAAGAATTTTAGAGATGAGGATGAATATGGCTTTCAGAATTTTTATTCGTGGTCCTATCAGCTCAGCGGCAATCAAGGCTCATTTTCCTCCAGTTTATACGCCCTCTATAAAAGCGATACGCGATTGGGGGGCAAACCTGAGTGGACGGTGCAGCTCGAAAGCCGGATTATTAATAAGCCTTGGATCTTCGACCAAGATGGAAAGAACAAGTTTATCCTGATTCAAGAACAAGATCATACCGTACACGCCTTCTCTCCGGATGGAAAAGAACTTTGGCAAAACCTCTTTCAAGGTGAAATTTTGGGCGAGCCTATACAGTTACAGGATCTCAGTATTATCGCCGTAACAAAAAACCGATTGTACCGCTTTATGCCCGACGGGAAAAATATGACCGGTTTTTCGGTTGAACTACCGTCGAAGGCAACCTACGGAGCGACACTCGCTAACTTCAATAAAGAACAACGTATTTACATTCCAGCGACAGATCGAATCTTGGCTTATACCTTAGCTGGCAAAAAAGTAGATGGCTTTGAAAATAATTCTGTGGATGGTCGAATTATATTTGATTTAAAAACCACCACCTTGGGGCAAACAAATTACATTATTGCAGGTACAAGCACAGCTTCGGTTTATTTCTTTGATCAGAACGGTAAAATTATCCATAAAAAGACATTGGATACGGATGGGGAAAGTGTTAAAAATCCAATTGGTTTAATGGCTGCATCTGACGAAAAAAATTCTTTCATTTATTTGGCAGACAATAAAGGCAGCATTTACAAAGTACCATTTGAGGGTGATGCAAAAAAAATCAAATTAGGCGATTGGAGCAGAGATGCTTTCTTTAATTTCGAAGATATTAGCGGTGGTGCTGACAGAGACTTTGTCATACTGTCCAAAAACAAACTGAATGCATATAGCGCAAGAGACTCTTCTTCCTACTTTGAATATAAATTTATCGAAGATGCCAGCAACAGACCCTTGTTTTTTAAACGAATAGGAAAATCTGATATCATAGGGGTTGGTACTGACAACCGCATGATTTATGTTTTTGGGTCCGATGGTTTGGTCCAGGAGGGATTCCCGGTAGAAGGCTTCTCGAAGTTCTATTATGGACCAATTAACTATGGCGACAATGCCAATTATTTAATCTGTATGAAGCGCGATTTCAAAGTCTATGTATATAAGTTTTAAAACGCTGTAAATCAATTTTTTAAAATAACCCTCAAATGCAATAAGGTGTGAAAAGATCTTTATAAAAAATTTGTCTAATCTAATTTTTTTATAGTAGGTTTGCAGACTTAATATGACTATGCTGAAATCAGAAGAATTAAAAGAATTATTGGCCAAACCAAAACGCATTGTAATTACAACGCACTACAAACCAGATGGAGACGCATTAGGCTCATCGTTAGGTCTATATTTTTGGTTGGTCGCAAAAGGACACCACGTAAATCTGATTGTGCCTTCAGACTTTCCTGCCTTTTTGGATTGGTTGCCAGGCTTAGAAAATGTACAAATTTATACGCAGAATATGAATCTGCACAATCAACAGATTGATGCGGCTGAATTCATTTTCTGCTTAGATTTTAATGGCCTTGCGCGGATTCACGACATGGCCGAACCCATTCGCCAAGCGAAAGGAATCAAATGCATGATTGATCATCATTTAGATCCGGAAGGATTTGAAGACTACGCCTTTTGGGATCCATCTGCAGCAGCGACAGCAC
Source organism: Sphingobacterium sp. UBA5996 (assembly GCF_002429765.1). Lineage (NCBI taxonomy): Bacteria > Pseudomonadati > Bacteroidota > Sphingobacteriia > Sphingobacteriales > Sphingobacteriaceae > Sphingobacterium > Sphingobacterium sp. UBA5996. The sequence goes on along the minus strand of NZ_DJAS01000003.1, from coordinate 443,913 downwards.
AATTGATCTACCGCTTCTTAACGTATGAGATGCAAGATTCGGAACATATCAGTGCAGACATGGCGACCTGTCTTTATACGGGTATCATGACCGACACCGGTTCATTCCGCTTTCGTTCTACAACAGCCGAAATCCACCGTATTATAGCAACCCTCATCGATTGTGGTGCGCAAAACTGGGCGATCCACGAAGAGATTTACAATAGTTCCTCTGAAGGCCGTCTTAAATTCTTAGGGTTTTGCTTACTTAATCGATTGGAAGTCATTCATGAATATAATACGGCTATTATCCATGTGACAAAAGCGGATCTCACGCAGTTTGAAGTTATCACCGGTGATACGGAAGGATTGGTCAACTATGCACTCTCTATTAAAGGAATTCGATTGGCAGCGTTAATTATTGATAGAAATGAACAAATTAAACTATCTTTGCGTTCGATTGGAGAAGTTCCTTGCAATGAGATCTGTAAATTGTATTTCAATGGGGGTGGGCATCTTAATGCTTCAGGGGGCAATTCGAAAGAAAGCTTAGAAGCGGTAGTGTCCAAATTCAGATCGGTTTTACCAAATTATAAAGAAATATTAACAAAATAAGATATAGTAACATACATTAGAAAATGAAGAAAGCAATTCTATTTTTCGCGGCTGCCGGTCTTTTGATGACGTCATGCCAAAAATTCAAAAAGGCTGAAGGTGGTCTTGAGTATAAAATCGTGGATGATAATGCAAAAGAAAAAGCGGTATCTGGCGATTTATTAGCACTTGACATGGTTGTGAAAACGGACAGAGATTCTACAATGCAAAGTACGTATGACATGGGAGTCCCTCAGATCGTTCAATTATATCCAGATAGTATTATTGCAAAAAACCCAGGTGACCCTACAGGTTTATTCAAATACGTAGGTGAAGGCGATAGCTTGGTATTCAAAATCAATTTGGATTCTATGGCGGCTAAAACTCATCAACCAAAACCAGAATTCGCGGATAAATTCATCATTTACTCCATAAAGGTCAAAAAACATTTCAAAAAAGGAAAGTTGACTGATCAACAATTGGGTGAACAAGTTCAGAAATACTTTGAAGAAGAATTGAACAAGCATAAAGCTGCTGAACCTGCAAAATTGGAGAAATACATCAAGGATAAAAACTTGAAAACAACAAAAACAGCTTCAGGTCTTCAATATGTAATTACGAAACCCGGAACAGGACCAAATGCTAAAGTAGGTGATTCTGTCCACGTAAACTACGTAGGTTCATTGACCACTGGAAAAGTATTTGATACAAACCTTCCTGATGTAGCTAAAAAAGAGAAAATATTCAATGCACAACGTCCTTACGAAGCATTAAAATTCCAATTAGGTGTTGACGGCGTGATCCCAGGTTGGACTGAAGCTTTTCAATTGTTTAACAAAGGAACGAAAGCAACTTTAGTTATCCCTTCATCTTTGGCTTACGGCGATCGCCCTTCTGGTATAATTCCTCCATACGCTCCTTTAGTATTTGAAGTAGAAGTATTGGATATCAAACCTGGAAAAGTTCCAGCACCTACAGCGACAACTCCTGGTATGGTAGCACCTACAGGAACGACTGCTCCAGTGACAACAGCTCCAGCAACGAAAAAGTAATTTAACGGTATATTTTAGTAGAACAGAAAAGCGGTTTCATTAAGTTGAAACCGCTTTTTTGTTGTACCAGTATTTTTTATGATTTAATCGTCTTTTTAATCTTCCTTATTTTCATCCACAGGATAACTACAGCCAACGTAAAGCTAACGACCATAATGATGGTCAATGAAACAAGTGCTTTATTGGTGTGGTAATTTTCAGCATGCTGAATAAATAGCAACCTAAAAATCCGGAGATAATGCGTAGATGGAATAACATTGGCAATCGCCTGCACCCATTCTGGCATCAGGCTGGATGGCCAGGTAAATCCGCTCAGGATAAAAGCGGGTGTTGCAATCACCATAAGGACTTCTGTCGATTTTAGCTGCGAAGGCAGTAGTATACTAACCAGTACACCAATAAAACAGACAGCAAGCAAAAATACACATGTACACAGTACAAATCGGCCGAAATCAGCTTGCAAAGGCATACGGTAGTACTGACCAAAACCCCAATATAAAATCAAAATGCCTACAGACATCAAGATATAAGGTAAAATCTTTACAAGGATAAGTCCGATAGGATTACCGATTTTACGCACAAGATCCGGAAACGTGTTACCTTCAAACTCTGACGAAAAAGACAACGCCAAGCCAAGGAGCAATACCTGTTGCAAGACCGTAATTAAAACCCCCGGCAGCATAAAATAAAGGTAGTTGCCGCTTCGAATATTTTGCTTCACAAAGGTTGTTTTAAAAGGTTCATATTGTTGAGCAGCGATCTTCGCGGGAACACCTCGTTTCATCTGCGCCTGAATTTGGATTCCAGCTTTAAGTGTTGACGCACAAACATTCACCGCCATCATTGCAGTATTGGAGGTCAATGTATTGGCTCCATCAACAAAAACAGTCATTTCGGGCAACCTGCCTTGTTGTACTCCAGAAGCAAAGCCTTTGGGAATATGTACAATCGTTGTTGCTTCGTATTGCATGGCAATATCTTTGGAATCAAAAAGGGAAGGCAATACACGGGCAACGTCAATACTCTCATTATCTGAAAGCATATCTATGAAGGAACTGCTTAAGGGACTATTATCTTCATCGACAACAATGATCGGCATCTCCGTCACTTTGCCCTGTTGATAGACATGCCCCACCAAGATGCCGTACAAAACAGGCGCACCGAGAAAAAGCATCAGCAAGACTTTGTTATTGAAGAAAAGTTTAAACTCCCGTTGGATTAATTCTATAAATTTTTTCACATTCAAACCCTTTAATTCGCATGGAGAACCACAAGCGTTTTGGTTAATAAATCTTTAGCGCCAGCACTATCCTCAGGAACAACCTTCAGCTCAAACACAGCCTGTTGCGGATCAAAATCGGGATAGGCAGAGGCTATGCTCGCATAAGAATTTAACGCCTTAATACTGATCACTTTCGCTTTAACTTTTTTGTGGTTCAAATAAGGAATGTCCACTTCTACAGCAGCACCTTTTTGAAATCTTCCAATTTGGTTTTCAGGCAATGTGAACCTAAAATAGGTTGATCGATCAAGAAAGCCATTAATAATCGGATAACCCGCCATCGCCAGTTCACCAACTTTCAGATTAATGGTCTCCACGCTCATATCTTGTGGGGCAATGATATATTTTTCCCCTGCAGCAACCTTCACTTCAGACACCGCTCCGAGCGCACGTTCCTTCTGTCCCAAAGCCATAAGCTGCTGTTCTTGTCTAGCTCCCCCTTTAGCTTCGGCTAATTCAGCCTGAGCAGCGAGATACTGATTTTTAGCCCCTTGATATTTTGCATAGGTTTCGTCATATTTTTGTTGTGAAATCAGGCTATCCTGCAAAAGTGCATCTAATCGACCTATCGACTTCCTTGCAAACTCATATTGTTCCCTCAAACCATCTACTTTTGCCTGAAGTTGTGTCAATTGCCCTTTTGTAGCCCCTTTGAGTGCCATGTTATATTGCGCATCGGCAGATTGCAGTGCACCTTTTGCCTGTTCCTCTTTCGCATCTACCTCGGGGATACTCAAAATGGCCAACGTATCCCCTGTATGGACAAAATCCCCCTCTTCAACCAGTAGCTTTGCAATTTTTCCTGGAACCTTAGTCACAACTGTTACCTGCTCACGCTCCACTTTCCCTTCAATAGGCTTCGTTTTTTCTTGGTTTGCACAAGAAACTAGGATAAACAGCAATAATATTCCATATAAATTCTTCATCTTACTCATGTATGGTTTGTAATAATTTTCCTGATGTATGTAATAACTCCACCGCTGCAGTACGTTGCTGCAACACATTATTAAAATAGCCTAAATTGACCTTATACCAATCGTTTTCGGCAGCCAATAATGCTGTAACATCTATCAATCCAGCTTGATATTGCTTCACAGCCATAGAAAGGTTATTTTCAGCTACTTTTAATTGCTGTTCGCCAACCTTCAGCTTTTGATTACCCGTTGTGTAGTTGACGGTACTCTTACTCAATAATAAATTTAACTTTTCCTGTGTATCTTCCCGTTTGGTCGTATTGATATGTTGATCGAGTTTAACTTGTCTAATCTTATTCAGATGCTCGCCACCCGTGTAGAGATCCCATTTAACGCCCACTCCAACTATTAAGTTGGGACTACCCTTAATGGAATTGAGCGGCAAATTGACAGTACCCAATAGGGGCTGGTCTTTAACAGTTAGCTTGGAATTGAATACATTCAGATAGTTTGCAGAGCCAAAGGCAAAGACCGCCGGAAGCGCCCCCCCTTTTTCTTTTTTGTACAAGTACTCATAGGCTTTGGACGAAGCATCCAGTGCTTTGAGCTCAGATCGCTGCTCAACATCACCAGGGAGCTCCGACAAAAATATAGGTTTGAGTCCATAATGAATCGCACCAACTTTCTGAAAAGAGATCCCGGTTTCTTGTTCAAGCTTTTGACACAACAGGTCGCGGTTGCCCGAAAGCTCCACTTTTTTTTCTTCCAGCTCCAGCAATGCCAATTTCAGCTTATCGCGATCGTAAGGTATTGCAAGTCCATTTTGAATGGCTTTAGTCACCTTCTGTTGCTCTTTCTTTAATCGCTTTTCGGAATCCACGATCAATTTATCAACTTCATCCAACAACATCAGCTGATCGAAAGAAGCAATAATATCTTTTGAAAGTGTTTCCCGGCTCGCTGATTCCAGGTACTGCTGGGCAACAGCTTTCTCCTGCAATGCTTTTATTCCATTCGGAATCTGCAGCCCCGAGAAAATAATCTGCTTGACAGACACGCCTGCATAAGCAGCTTGGCCATGTAGGCTAAATCCCGTTGCTCCTTCAAATAAGCCTAAGTTTAGTAACGGAATATTAACGGTCGGAATATCAACGCTCCCATTGCTATGAACATAACCGTATAATCCGAGTGCAGAGACATGGAGCAGCCGATTTGCTTTTACACCCTCGGCTTCCAAACGTGCTTTATCAACTTCGTAGGCCTTCAATTTCAATTCTTTATTGGTCTGAAAAGCTTTTTGAATAATATCTTTTACCGACGGATCAATCAATGATTGCGCATGTAGTTTGTTTAAAAACAGAACCGATGCCAAAGTCAATAAACCCAGGCTTAACTTCTTATTCATCATATGACTCATTAATTCTTATAAAAATAGGACAATAACCGCCTCGCTTATCTGTTTAACAGTAAATCTTACGGTATGTTTGACTGCTAACTCTTTTTATTCAACATTCTTTTCAACGCGAATAACATGCAACAATAGGACATTCATGCAGCAGTAACTGCCCATCAACAAATCGCTTTTTCGAAGAAGCAAAAAATGGAATCCAGTCCTTCAGCAGTAATCCGCTATTATTTTTCATTTTTGCTAATTAATAAGTTATCTTTGGAGATCGAATTGAAATTTTGGTAATTAAGCACACCACTTTATTCGATAATAATAAAAACAACTTTTTACCCTAACCGCTGCGTCCACGCAGAAAACTATGTTGCTTACAGATACACATACACACATTTATTACCATGCAGGAACGACAAAACTGCAAGAAAATCTTCAGCGTTGCTTTGATAATGATATCCAACGGCTTTTTTTGCCAAATGTAAATAGCGCTTCCATAAAACCCGTATTTGACACCGTAGCAGCTTATCCAGATCACTGTTTTCCCATGCTTGGATTACATCCCTGCGATGTCAAGGAAAACTATCTAGAAGAGTTAAAAATCATCCGAAAAAGCTTGGAAACTTACAAAGTCTATGCCATAGGTGAGATCGGACTGGATCTTTACTGGGATAAAAGCACGCTTGAAATTCAAAAAAATGCTTTTAGGACGCAGGTTCAATGGGCTAAGGAATTAAATCTGCCGATCGATATCCACTGCCGTGAAGCCTTTACAGAATTGTTCGAATTACTGGAAGAACTCCACGACGACAAATTGTTTGGCGTCCTGCACTGCTTTACAGGATCCCTTGAACAGGCCAATCGGGCCATCGAGTTAGGTTTCGCTCTGGGTATTGGCGGAGTCGTCACCTTTAAAAAAGCAGGCTTAGATCAGGTGGTCAAAGAAATCGATTTAAAACACCTTGTCTTAGAGACAGATGCGCCCTATTTGGCTCCCGTACCGTTCCGAGGTAAAGAAAATGAAAGCAGCTATTTGATCTACATTGCACAGAAAGTAGCTGACCTTCACCAGATTTCCATCGAAAAGGTAGCCGAAATCACAACAGAAAATTCAAAACGTATATTTGGTATATAATTTCAACACTCAATGCATAATATCTTTATTATCTACACAGGTGGGACCATTGGCATGGTTAAAGATGAGACAGGAACATTCGTTCCTTTCGACTTTGAATTGATCAAACGTAATCTCCCTGATTTAAGTCGCTTAGACTATAAACTCACCGTGCACTCTTTCGAACCCATTATCGATTCATCCAACATGAAGCCCGAAATATGGATTGAAATGGCACAAATTATTAAGGATAACTATGCAGATTACGATGGTTTTGTGATCTTACATGGTTCCGATACCATGGCGTTTACGGCATCGGTATTGAGCTTTATGCTGGAAGGACTCCAAAAACCGGTTATATTATCAGGCTCCCAGCTGCCTATTGGCGAAATTCGAACGGATGCCCGAGAAAATATGATGACCGCCCTTGAAATAGCATCGGCAAAACAAGATGGTGTGTCTATTATACAGGAAGTTTGTATTCTTTTCGACAATAAATTATTCCGCGGTAATCGTTCTTTTAAATATAACTCCGCCAAGTTTGAGGCTTTTAGATCTCCAAATTATCCCGTATTGGTAGAAGCTGGCATTCACCTCAAATACAATACAGATGCTTTATTGAACAATATTAATAAAGAATTTATCTTGCATACAAAATTGGATAATCGGGTGGCAGTATTGAAACTATTCCCCGGAATCTCTGCGCAAACAATCAAAGCGGTATTAAACTCCGATGTCCGTTCAATTGTGATGGAAACATTCGGTTCAGGAAATACCACCACTGACACGTGGTTTCTGGATTTACTAAAGGAAGCGATTGAGCAGGGTAAAAACATCCTCAATATTTCTCAATGTAAAGTTGGATCGGTCGAATTGGGGCGCTATGAAACCTCACAAGGTCTTAAATCCATCGGCGTGCTCAATGGCTATGACCTCACATTTGAGGCTGCAGTAACCAAATTAATGTATCTTCAGGGCGAACTAGAAGATCAAAGAGAAGTTGCTTATTGGATTGAAAAGGATATCCGCGGTGAATTGACTGTAAATGACTAAGTATAAATGACTAGATCACAAAAGACTTATCAATAGATAAGTCTTTTGTGATCAATGTATTTCCAAGGCATAGATCTCGCTACAATGTCAATTCTTATTGTTCAGTGGACAGGCCAGCAAGCACTTCCGCAACAACAAAATTACTTCCACCAACAAAAATAAGATTGCCCTGCTGATAAGCATTTTTTGCTGCATCAAATGCGGCCGCGACACTCGGAAAGTCCAACCCTTTTAATCCAAATCCAAGAGCTTCTTTACGCAATTCACTGGCTGGCAGCGCACGCGGCATATCCGGAGCAGAGAAATAATAAATTGCGTCTTTGGGCAAATGGGGGAGCATATGTGTTAAGTCCTTATCGCGCATCGCCCCGATGACAAAGTGAAGCTGATCATAGTTTGTAGTCGCCAGGTTTTTCAACACTTCATGAATTCCGTCTTCGTTGTGTCCCGTATCACAGATAACAAAAGGTTCTTTAGACAACTGTTGCCAACGGCCTTGGATCCCTGTGGTCGTTTGTACTTTCATCAAGGCTTCATGAACGTGATGATCACTGATCTCAAAGCCCTGCTTACGCAATTCATCAACAGCAGACAAAACACCAGCAAGATTCTTCACCTGGTAAGAACCTTTCAGATCCAGCTGATATGATGATGAATGGCCAGAAGAATCGATAGTTTGCACTGTCAGATAGTCTTGATCTACCCCCAACATTTTTGTCCGATATGTGTCGGAAGCAAATTGTATGGGAGCCTCCTCAAGTGCTGCTTTTTTCAAAAATACAGCAGCTGTCTCTTCGGCATACTCCGAAATGATCACGGGCGTATCTCTTTTGATAATACCTGCTTTTTCGCCTGCAATTTCCGCCAGCGTATTACCGAGGAGATTCATGTGATCAAACCCAATATTGGTAATCACCGACAATAACGGGTGAATAATATTGGTGCTATCCAAACGTCCGCCAAGGCCAACTTCAATAACGGCGATATCAACTTTCTTTTTCTCAAAATAATCGAAAGCCATCGCTACAGTAATTTCAAAAAAAGAAGGCGCTACTTGTTCGATCAGCTTGCGATGCGCATGAACAAAATCAACAACAAATTCTTTGTCACATAACTGGCCATTGACGCGGATACGTTCACGAAAATCCAGTAAATGAGGAGAAGTATAGAGGCCCGTCTTATAACCTGCTTCTGCTAAGATAGCGGCTAGCATATGGGAGGTAGATCCCTTTCCATTTGTTCCGGCAATATGCAATGTTTTGAATTTTTGCTGTGGATTAGCTAACGCAGCGCAAAGTTTGATGGTATTGTCAAGGTCTTTTTTGAAGGCTGAGGCGCCATCCCTTGTAAACATAGGCAATCTAGTATACAGATACTCGATTGCCTCATTATAAGCATTCATGTGAATGATTTTTATCTTAATCTAAAATTGAATACAATCCGTCCTGTCTGCGAGTCTGGGGCATTCGGCAATTGATTCAACCGAGCACCTCTAACAGCACGCTCACATTTTTCCAATAGGGAAGGATCAGTAATTGTAGTTCCCTTCACACCAGCACGCGCATAGGTTATAATTCCCTGCTTGTTGACTCTGAACTCTACAGCGACCTTTCCCGCCTGCTGTCCATTGTCGTCGATACTTGGTCTTTGGGTGAAGCTGCGGTTTTCAATGGATAACATCATATTACCGTTTCCAGATCCCCCTTCGCCATAATTACTTGCCAAGGGATCTCCTAATTTGGAACCTTGATTACCCGGTGTTGTTCCTGTGCCGTCACCTGCTCCAGTACCGTTGTTTTTATTGCCTTTAAAAAGTGCTTTAGCATTCGCCTGTGGTGCTACCTCTTTGACTTCTTTGGTTGTTTCTGGTGCTTTTGACACCACTTTCTTCTCTGTCTTTGTAACCGCAGGAGCATCTTCCAGATCTTGAGTGACGACAGCCTTCTCAGCAACCTGTTGCGTTGGGGTCGGTGTCGGCGTTTCCACAGGATCGATACGGTCAGGACGCTCATTATTGGCATTCGGATCTACAGAAGGCTCTTCGACACTCATATAGTCATCCCCCATACCTTCTGGAGAAGTACCATAGTTGACAATAAGTCCTCCCATACCTATCATAGGAGGTTCTTCCGCCTTAAACACCACAAAAAAACCAATCAAGAGCAACGATGCCATGACCAGAGTCGATATCCCCAATGCCTTGGGGAAATTATTTTCTTCATGTTGAAGATGATATCTCATCGCATTAATCTCCTATATTAATAGCTGACCATTAAACTCAAAAAAAGTTTAATGGTGGTTACTTATCTTTTTTTGGCTCAGTTGCCAACACGACCTTCACTTTTAAGCGATTGGCTACATCCATCACTGAAATAACATTTTGGATAGGAACCGTATTATCGACGTAAAGCATAATTGTCAACTCCTCGCCGGCAGCCATTTGTGATTGAATTGCAGCTTCCAACCCTTCGATAGGAACTGGAGTTTTGTCAATAAAATAACCTAAATCTTTGGTAATCGAAACCGTAACGGTCTTTTTAGCAACAGATTGCTCTCCTGCGCTGGACTTTGGCAACAAGAGCTTAACGACCTGAGGATTAGACACTGCTGAGGCCAACAGGAAGAACAACATCAAGAAAAACATGATATCATTCAACGCTGAAGTATGAACCTCTGCAGATGGTTTATTTTTTCTACTTCGTAAATTCATTATCTTCCTGGTTCATCCAATAAATCAATAAATTCAACTGCATCAGTTTCCATACGCAAAATTAAACGCTCGACCATCATATTTAAAATATGGTAACCCAAGTAAGCTAAGATACCAACGGCAAGACCGGATGCAGATGACACCATTTTCACATATAAACCTCCTGACACAGAGGCGATATCAATACCACCTGCTAATTCAACCTCATGGAAAATCTTAATTACCCCAAAAATCGTACCCACGAAGCCCAGCATTGGAGCAATACCGGCAATGATACCCAGGATATTAATATTTTTCTCTAATTTGGCAACTTCCAGCTTACCTACATTTTCGATGGCACCTTCAATATCTTTGATAGGTCTACCTACACGCAATAAACCTTTTTGCAACATACGTCCCAATGCAGAGTTACTTGAGCGACACACCGCTAAGGCAGAATCCAGATTTCCCGACAGTACATTCGCTTTCACCTGCGACATTAAGCTATTATCGTATTTTGCGGCACGACGGATGGTTAGATAACGTTCAAAAAAGATTACCAATCCAATAAAAAACAACAATAGGATCGGAATCATAATCCATCCCCCTTTGATCATCATATCGATCAAACTCATGTTTTCTGTACTTGCAGCGGCAGGTAACGGTTGTTGCGCAGCTTGATTAAATGAATCCACAGCAGCTGTTGCTGTATCCTGTACTAATGACATAATTATTAATAGTTTTATATAGTTTCTATAATGTTTCTACCCAAGCCCCCTCAATCTTTTTCTCTACAGATTTCTTCGCGAGGTCTGCCTCGGATTTAGTCATGTAGGTATTTAAGATGATTTTCTTTCTATTTCTTTTAAATTTTCCCTCTACAGCGCGTGCTGTTTTGTAGCCCATTGCTCGCAGACGCTTGGCCTCCTGCTCCGCTTGCGCCATTGTCTTTGCGGAACCTATAACCAATTGATATCTCGGCTGCGCCACGGGGATAGATTCTTTGATCACCGGGTTCGCGTCCAAAGCCGTCGGTTTGGCCGCTCCATTACTCGATGGTACAGTTGCTGTATTTTTAACAGAATCTTTCAAAGCGGTTGTAGCCAATGAATCGACTTTCTCTAAACTATCGGCTTGCAACGTATTGGACACTGTATCGGCAGGTATGATCGGCTTCGGTTGAATAAGCGTATCTGCCGTTTTTACAACAGGCTTGGTCGACCCGAATAACGAATCCTTCAACGCAGGATTGGTATAAACCACCGCAACAGCAACCATTGCCAGTACGATAATTCCAGTCATCCAATACCAGATCGCATTTGAATTACGTGGCTCCTCTTCATAGATATTTGGTGCATATGTTGAGCTGGCATTAGCGGTCGCTATAGCACCGATTTCCTTGTTTGAATCTGTTTCTGCTTTTGGAGTAATAGATTGACTGTTATCAGCCACCATAGGTGCATCCACAAGTTCAGACTGCTGATCTTTGTCCTCCGTTACCGGAGATCCTTCAGTTTCGACATCGGTGCGATTGCTTGTTAATCCAGTCTCCTGCGCAGGCTCATCAACAACCGTACTCTTTACCGCTTCCAGTTCATCTGCCGCTTCAGCTTCCTCTTCGCTAACTTCTTCAACCACCACCGTTTCAGCTTCATCAGGCCTGTCTGGAATAGACTCCTCAACAAGCTCCTCTTGATGAGTGACTTCTACAATAGGCTCGTCTTCCAAAGCTGGTTCCGCAGGCTCGTCTTCACCTTCCAAAGGAGAAACAACTGTTTCAATCTCCGGTGCAACAAGGTTCGTTACCGGTTGGAAGTCGAACCCCGATAGATCCAACGGTTTGAATACTAAACTTGAACCGTAACTAATCAATAGGCCAAGATCATCCAGTTTAGCCTGTCCAAACTGACCCAAATCAGCTCGCAGACTATCAACAGCATCCGATAAAATCTGCTGCGCCTGACTTAGTCCCAAATTCTCCTGTTGCTGGATATAATGAACGATATTAAATCCATGCTGCGCAGAATAGTCAAGTTCGACATAGGAGATTGGCGGCAAAAATACATTATGCTGTTTATCGAACTGAGCCGGAGAATGAATTCGTTTGAACACACCTATTCCCGGCACGTATACTTCCGCATAACGTTTTAATAAACTATTGATGTTTTTGCCTAGATTCATTGCGCACTATTTTAAGATGCAAATTTATAATCTTAATTCGTTAAAACGAATAATTAAGACCACCAATTACATTAAAGCCCAATCGTGGGTAATACATATAACGTTCGTATTCTTTTCCAAAGATATTATTTGCTTTGACGAAAATACCAAATTGCTTTTTAACCCGATATTCTGCGCCTGCATTAAGATCAGCGAACGAAGCTATTGTTGCCTTATGACCACTGTCGGTAATACGGCTGCCATCTGTATTATAATCATAGATATATGCATAAGTGTTACCCTGAGTAGAAAGTTCAGCATCTACGAAAAGCTTATCAGAGATATTGAAACGCGCATTGGCCTGCATCCGGAATTTTGGCAATCCCCAAGCTTCCTCTTGATCGCTCAAATTATAATCGTCTATATACACCCTACCTCCTAGATTAACCAGTTGTGAAAGGCGCACATTAATTTCACCTTCAAATCCCATATGCTTCGCCTTATTGATCACGCCATCATAAACGACATCAAATGCCCAAGGAACATAACCATTTTGGGTATCGCCAAATGCACTATTTTTAAATAAAGGCAGGCCCTCAATCTGTTTGTAGAATACCTTTACTTTATAACCAAAAGTTGCTCCGGCATTCCCTTTTAATCCCGCATAAATGTTCATTTTCTCGATCGAGTTAATCATTTTAGCGTTCGGGGCCAAATAAGGATTTTCTTTCGCAAAGCTGCGGAAAGAAGCTTGCTTTACTCCCCCATTAATTCCGGCAAACAAAGAGATATATTCAGGTGCCAAAGCAAAATCAGCTTCTACTGAAGGAAAAATATTGAACCGTGAGCTATCACCAAATTCGGAAGTTAAATTTGCCCCCAAGGTAACGTTATAATTATCGCCTTTAAAACGAATATACGGATTAACTACGGCCAAATGATTCTTTACTTCAGCGCTATCTTTCACGTTGTTCATCGTCACGCTCACATTAGCACCGACATTAAATGCACTTAAACGCTTGTTCAGATAACCGGATAATGCAATTGAGTTTTCTTTGGCTTTGTAGGCATCTTTAAATAAATAGCCATCAACTTTCGCCGAGTAGCTGATCGCCTGTTCATTTTTGGGATCTACATTACTCGATAGTTCACCATTTAAATAGATATCAGTAAATGTCTGTTTATCTGGACTTGTATTTAACAATGTTGTTCCCGATTGATCAAAGGTCTGACCATAGAAATTTGTACCATAACGATTGTAACCAAGCGTCCCCTTTACTGTTACCGCATCCAACACCCGGCGGCCAAAAATACCAATATCTTGTGTACTGAATTTCTGTCCGTCAATATTACCCTTTTGGCTCAGATGCTTTGCAAATAAGCCGAATCGTGTATTTTCATACTGTTCAGAAGCTAAATAAGCCTCGCCCAATATACTGTTATAGTTACCGATACCCAACTTGACATAGTTGCTACTATGCTCAAAAGGTTGTGCAAAAGGAATCTCCTGCACATTTAACTGTTTCAACCCAGTATTGATATCCAATTTCTTATCCAAAATATTGTTGTAGGACAACTTGGGCTGGTATTCCCTTTTATTGGTCATATCCGGACTGCGGCGAATTTTCACAGCATCCGCAAGAATGGGTTTATAATCACGAACAACATCAAAAGAATCGATAGTGACCGGTTTCTCAGGATCATTCTTCTTGCCTGTTTCCTGTGCAAAAGAATTCAATCCCACGCCCATCAAAAGCGCTGCTAAAGTATATTTCTTCACGTTTCTATTTTGCAACTTCTTCATTATATCCTATTTCTTTTTGTTGTTCAATTTATTTAGACGTTCTTTTGCTGCAGGCAAAATATCGTCTTTCGCATCATAGTTATCCACAATTGATTCAAGCGTAGCTTTGGCCTGGAAGGTATCTCCTTTACCCGCATAAGCATCAGCCATCGTAATAAAGCTTTTCGCAACCCAATATTCGTACGAAGAGAAATTATCAGATAGATCCATTGCCGTTTTAATACAAGCATCATATTGTTTATTTTCCAATTGCAGCAGAGCAACATTGTATTTTGCTTCTGCCCCATAAACCGTACGGCTCTTCAATGCAGCTAAACTAAATTCTTTCATTGCTTCAGCTTTCTTATTTTGCTTCACGTAACATTTACCGGCATATAAGTAGGCGTTTGCGATCTCCTCTTCCGAAGACTTTTCGTAATTTTTAACCGCGTTGGTATAATTTAATGCTTCTTTATAATCTCCAATTTGATAATAAGAAACCATCAAGTTGTTGATTGCAAAACCATAATTGGATTTGTATTCAGAAGTAAGCTCGAGCTTTTTCAATAGCTGCGTAGCCTCATTGTATTTCTTTTGTTTCAAATACAAATTAGACACAGAAATCAGCGTGCGCTCTGTATAAGGGGAAGTCCAGTCATTCAAAATAATATTGTAATCATGTAACGCATCCTCGGTATTTCCGAGGGCCGCATTACTTTCGGCACGGATAAAACGCGCATATTTCTCTTGATTTGGTTTAGGGAATTTATCAAAGTACGCATTTACAGCTTCTACAGCGCCTTTGTAATTTCCTCTTGAAAATAAAGTTGTCGCGGTGGAGAATGAACGGGAATCTTGCTCTGATTTCGAAACATCACCAAGGTTGGTACCTGTTGCATATTTGATATAACCAGTCGCGTCGCCCTTGTCCAAATAGATATTTTCAATGGAGCGCATAGCCTGTCTGGCTTCGTCCGTCGAAGCATACTGATCGACCACACGTTGAAATGTTGCCAGCGCAGCATCATTGTTATCTTGATTATACTGAACCAAACCAATCGTCACCAAAGCACGTGGTACATAACTGCTGCGCGGATATTTTTCCACCATAGTTTGGAGTCCGGCGATGGCCTGATCACTTTCTCCCATTAAGAAACGTGTATAAGGAATCTCAAAGGCAATATCGTCGGCATAATTAGAATTCGGAAATTGCGCAATAACAGCATTCAACGTAGCAATTTTACCGTTATTATCCCCTTGCAATCCTTGGATAATACCTCTTTGGAACAATGCGTAATCCTGACTAGGTGCTTTAGAAGAGATTAATTTATTATATTCTGTTAAAGCTCGACCGTAATTTTTGGAAGAGAAGTACGAGTCACCCAAACGTGCGATGGCATCGTTACGTGTATTCATCTCTATACCCTTTGAGCCACCGGAGGCGAGAAAACGCTCGAAATAATTAGCCGCAGTATTATAATTACCATTACGGAAAGCAGCGTAGGCTAAAGCATAATTGGCATAACCATACACATCGGTTTTACTAGCTCCAGGCAAACGTAGAAATTTATTGAAATTGGTTACGGCTTCACCGTATTTACGAACTTCATACATCGCTTCTGCCTTCCAATACGTTGCTAAAGCATAAATTTCTTCATCATAACGAAACTGCTCAGAACGCATGAATAAGGAGATTGCATTTTCAAAAGCACGTTCGTTATAATATTCCAAACCCCTATAATAGGTTACTTTTTGATAGGCGGCGTTAGCCTCTTTCCCACGCTTAGGAATAGACTCCAAAATATCTACTGCCTCGCGGTAATTCTTTGTACTCAACAACACTTCAGCAAGCAGGGTTTTCGCTTCCTCCAAGCGTTTCGATTTTGGATACGTTTTCAGATATTCCTGTGTCGAAGCCAATGCGACCTGGTGAAATTCTAATTCATATGAAAGCTTCGCATAGTTGAACAAGCCCTCTTCTTGCATCGCTGGATCAAAATCCAGTTTCGAAGCACGGAAAAATGCGTTACGCGCAGATTGCTTATTGCCTTTCTTCAAAAAGGCATCCCCCAGGGTAATCATCGCAGACTGATAATAAGCATCTGGATCAGTCATCTTTTCCAATTCAGTGATCGCCTTATCATAATCTTTCAATTTATAAGCGATATAACCGATTTGGTAGCTATCCTGATTATTCTGTGTTTTACCTTGGTCTTGTGCCTGGAATTTATCGTAATACGCTTTGGACGTTTTTAAGTCGCCTTTGATAAAGTAGGTCGCCGCAACAATACGGAACATCTCTGTTTCATTTTCTTGCTTTGTACGCGACAAAATCGGCAATGCGTAATCCAGCACATCGTTGTAGCGTTTATCCAAGAAATATAAAGCAGTGATATAATAAGGGTAGCTATTTTCGAACTGCTTAGATCCATTGAGACGTTCAAATTCATTCAACGCCGTTTTATATTCGGCATCTAGGTAGGAAAGATAAGCGTAATAATAAATAGATGCCTCCTGAAATTCAGTTTTCTGATCTTTTAAACTTTCAAACAAAGGTTTTGCGGCCTTATAATCTTTCGTCATAAAGGAAGCATAACCATATTTAAAGCGGTATTCTACATTCTCTTTACCCGCAAGATTTTTGCTGTCAATCTTGTTAAACCACTCTAGCGCTTTAACGTAGTCTTTTTTAGCATAGTAAGATTTACCGATCTGAAAGTAAGCTGCTTTGGCATTTGCACTCACAGGGAAATCTTTAATGTATTTCAAAAAACGATTTTCGGCATCAGACTCTCCCAATTCCAAGGCGCAAACAGCTTGATAATACCGGACATTTTCTTTCAATAAAGAAAGTTCTTCTGTTTCATCCAATTGCAAATTGGATTTTGTCCGCAAAGCTTCAACACGATCAAATTGCACTGAAGCGGCACTAAATTTTCCGCGTTCAAACAACTCCATCCCCGTTTTATACGCCTTGTTGATTTGTTGCCATTCTGTCTGTTGCGCTAATGCTGGCGTCGCCATAACGGTTAATGCAACTCCCACCTGGTAAATCTTCTTATACATAATATGTGAAACCTTAATATGTTATTTATCTGCAAATGTAAATGAATCTCCTCCTAAGCCCTGATAAAATTGCCCTGAAACGCGAGTATAATGAATGATCCTTACCTATTATAGGTTCTTAAGATCGCTTCAAATTTATCGAAATTCAATTCAAATCTCCACTGCTAAAGAGATAGTTTTATTCATTTTACTAAATTATACTTTAATTGAGCTATTTTACACAAAAGTTATTAACATCTGTGAATAATACTGTATTATAACGGAAATTTTGCACAAAAAATATGCCCGACAAAAAATAAAGTCAGGCATAATATTGTTAAAGCCGATTCCGACTATCCGCGTTGTCCTGCCAATAAGTACAACACAGCCATACGTACAGCAACACCATTTTCAACCTGATCCAAAATAATGGAATGTTCACTATCCGCAACGTCCGATGTGATTTCGACCCCACGGTTGATCGGTCCGGGGTGCATAATCGTGATAGGCTTGTCCAAAGAATCCAAAATCTCTTTATTCAGCCCATAAAGCATGGAGTATTCTCTTAATGAAGGGAAATAAGCGATATCTTGGCGTTCAAGCTGAATTCTTAACATATTTGCAACATCACACCAATTCAGCGCCTTCCTCAAGTCGTGCTCCACCTTTACACCCAGTGAAGCGATATGCTTCGGAATTAATGTCGTAGGTCCACAGACCATCACTTCCGCACCCTGCTTTTGAAGACATAAGATATTAGACAGCGCAACCCGTGAGTGGGTGATATCACCTACTATAGCAACTTTACGACCAGCCACATCGCCATAACGCTCGCGGATTGAAAAAGAGTCAAGTAGAGCTTGAGTAGGATGTTCATGAGCTCCGTCACCTGCATTGACAATCTGCGCATCAACATGCTTACTTAGAAATACCCCTGCTCCAGCATAAGGATGTCGCATCACAATCATATCAACCTTCATCGCAAGAATATTGTTGACGGTATCTATAAGCGTCTCTCCTTTACTTACTGAGGACGAAGATGCTGCAAAATTAACGATATCGGCAGAGAGTCTCTTTTCAGCAAGTTCAAAAGATAGGCGTGTTCGCGTAGAGTTTTCAAAAAAAACGTTGGCGATTGTAATATCCCGTAAGGAAGGAACCTTTTTAATCGGCCTGTTTAATACTTCTTTAAAATTACTTGCTGTATCCAGGATCAATTGGATGTCGTTTTCATTTAGATCTTTGATCCCCAATAAATGGCGGGTACTTAGTTGTTCTGCTGCAGATGACATTTTAGAGTATTCAAATATTTACTAATCATTTTCTATTGAAAGTGCTCGTTTCCGAAGGGCAAAAATAGCCCTTAGGACTTTGATACACTTCTATTAATCGCCAGCTGACGTCTTTTTTTCTGTAATCAGAATAATGCTATCCTGATCATCCGACTCTTTCCAGTTAACAATTACTTTTTGCGAATCAATTGAGTCGACCTGTATGCCGATATAATCAGGTTGAATAGGGATCTGTCTCGAGAATCTACGATCGACCAAAACAAGCAATTCTATTCTTTTTGCACGGCCAAAGGCCTGTACAGCATCCATTGCGGCACGAATAGTACGTCCTGTCCATAAGACGTCATCTATAAAAATGACCTCCTTACCTTCTACAATAAAATTGATATTTGTGCTATTTGCTAAGAGTGGACCAGCATTTCCTTTTGTGCGGAAGTCATCGCGGTAAAAGGTAATGTCCAAATCGCCAACTAAAATCTCTTTCCCGATCATTTGTTCGAGCTCTTTAACAATACGTCTCGCTAAGAAAGTTCCTCGGGGTTGAATACCTATGACGACAGCATTTGAAAAATCACCGTGATTCTCAATCAATTGACGACATAGTCTTTGAATTGTGATTTGAAATTTTGGTCCGTCTAATAAAATCGACTGTTTCATTATGGGAATGTTTGAGCAAAGCTACACTTTTTTTATAAAAATAACGCCATGAACGGCAATTAATTTCACTATTTGCATCCAACTGGGACACTACTAAAAAAGTGATTTAAACAAAGAATATCTTTCTTTCAGGAAAATATACAAGCCTATTACTCCAGCCTATCAACAGATTTTAGCGATCGAACATAACACTCACTAGCAACTATTTATGGAAAACCCCATAGCATAGACAGGTTATCTACGAAGATTATTCCTCTCGCTCGACAGGTTTATTGTTCCGTGCAAAAAAATACACAGGCAAACCGATCAATACAAGTATAAATCCAGGCCAGGTATATTGCGGTTTATAAATAATCAGTAACACACAAAAAACCGTACCTATCAAAAGATACAAGACTGGTGTAACCGGGAATAGGAAAGTCTTATAGGAGCGCTCTAAATCGGGTCTTCTAACACGCTGAATAATGACACCGAGTACCGTGATCATATAGAATATGACAATTACAAAGGATATCATATCCAGCAAATTCCCATACTGGCCACTTAAACAGAGTAATGAAGCCCAAATTCCCTGTAGCCACAATGATCTTGCCGGCACATCGTACTTGTTGTTGGGAATTGCCTGTTTCAAAAACAAACCATCTCTGGCCATGGTCTGAAAAACACGCGCTCCTGACAATGCAAGTCCGTTGACACAACCAAAGGTCGAGATCATAACTAAAATCGCCATCGCTATTGTACCACTATGGCCTAATATTTTCTCAGCGGCCGCAATCGCTACCCGATCATTAGCGGCAAAAGCGATCTCCTCTCTACTCAAAGCCGCCAGGTAGATGTAATTACAACTGATGTAGAGCAGCATGACCAAGCTTGTACCGATCACCAAGGCGCGTACGACATTACGCTGTGGGTTGACAATTTCGCCCGAAACAAAGGTTACATTTTCCCAGGCTACACTACTGAATACCGAACCGACCATCGCAGCAGCCAATGCTCCCATCAAAGCGCCGCCAGAGATCTGCGACCAGCCTGCGCCCTTTAAATTCTGGAAAGAATGCCAGCCGTAAGACATGTTTTCCGAAAAATGATTTTCTTTAATCAAAAACAAACCACCTAAAATCAACAAAATCAAAGCAATGATTTTTGCAGAAGTAAAAAAAGATTGAACAGTTTTTCCACTCTTAATTCCCCTCGTATTGATAAAGGTAAGCAGCATAATCACGCCCATTGCGAGAATCTGGATCCAGGTAATCCTAAATTCCCCACGCTGGAACAGTGGTGGAGCGTCATTCAACTGCGGGATAAGATAGGCTGTAAACTTACCAAAGGCCACAGCTACCGCTGCTATCGTCCCCGTCTGAATGACTGTAAATAAGCTCCAACCGTATAAAAAGCCGATAGGCTTCCCAAATATTGCTGTCAGATAGGTGTATTGCCCACCAGCCTTTGGATACATCGATGACAATTCGCCATAGCAGATTGCCGCTGCGACCGTTGCCAATGCCGTCAACAGCCACACGACCGCCAACCAATACCCAGATCCCAGCTGCCGCATCATATCGCTCGATACAATGAAAATACCACTCCCGATCATCGACCCCATGACCAGCATCACTGCATCCCACAATTTTAATTGACGTTTCATATACTATTTGTTAAGTATGATTTTCATTGGCAAAAGAACACCTTACATCCGGCATTCCGAATTACTTGCTTCATCATCGAGCACTCGACACCTTCTTAGATGACTATAAAGACAAGGCAATAGCTCCCAGGCTAGCCACATCTGTATGAGATGCTCTTCAAAGGGGGATATCCCCCTCATTCGGGCTGGTTTATGAGCCCTTAAGCTATGAAAAAATAATCAAAAAAAGCTGCCCTTTGCGACAATTTTCTATTTTGAATATCTGTAGCAAAGGGCAGCCCTTATCTTAAAATGGTATCGCTAACAATTACTCAACACCATATTGTTGTTTATATGATTTCTCCAAATCGGTCACCTGCTGTAGCAACTGTTTTTCCGATGTGGTAGCCAAAATGCTCTTATAGGCACCCAAGGCGCGTAAAGCTGTACCAATATTAGAATATTCCAGCTCAGGCTTTGTCTGCGCAATATCCTGATACCACCGCATATTTTGTGTCATAAATTTCAGGTTACGGTTTACGATCTCATTTGCACGTTTCGTTTCACCTGTTTCATACAACACATTGATAATTGGAATATACCCCAAAATATCACGCATCAGATAAACACGCTTCGGCATCTTTTCATAAGTTTCGACGGCAACTTTACGCGCCTCATCCTTATGTCCCTCCATCAATAACTGTGTTGCTGTACCCCCCATTACTGTATTTGTAATCATGGTAATCATACGGTAAGACTCTGGATCCAAGTAAGAAGCATGTGCCATATTACCCCATTGATATTTTGTGGTAATGTCTCTATAAGCAGACTGAGTATCGACCAATGTACCTTCTGCTCCTGCAGGAGTTGCAATCGGCATTAAGCGCAATGCAAAGCCCTCTTGCACCAAATACTTATCTAAACCAAGGTAATTATCATTTGGAACTGTCGCCGCAAAATAAATTGGACGTTTCCAATCGTTATTTAACAATACGTTTAAGATTGACAGCTCCGCTCTAGAAATATAATTTCTATTGTAAGTCCAGCTCATGGTATCCACAATCGATTCTTGCCATGCTTTAGGAACTACGTTATTTTTCAGAACGGATTCTTTGTTTACCGGAAGGCTAAAGTTTTTGGTCGGCAGGAAGTTTTCAAACTTACCACCTCTCAATTCCAATTTGTTCTTTTGATCGTCCGATAATAAAATTTGCATAATCAAATCCAGATCAACATGTCCCGGTACTTTCATATCCTGATAGTAAAGTACCTCACGCACGCCTTTTTTGAACTTTTCATCATCAATATTGATTGGCAAACCGTCGGCCTGATTCACTTTTTGCTTCATCTGACGCATGTACCAGTCCGAACTCAATAAACTTAAGTTCACCACGCGTACATCCGGACGATAATTTTCAACTTCCTGAACATACCACAACGGATAAGTATCGTTGTCACCATAGGTAAACAAGATTGCATTTGGCGCGCAAGAAGCCAGGTAGTTTTTCGCTAAATCGCGGGCAGTCGTCTTCTCCGAGCGGTCGTGATCATCCCAGTTCTGGAAGCCCAACAATACCGGAGCACCCAACAAACAAGCAACTGTAGCTGCACCAGCAGCAATTTTACCATCCATTTTTTTGCTTAAATAATCGGCAATAGCGAAAACCCCTAGCCCGATCCAGATGGCAAAAGCATAGAATGAACCTGCATAGGCATAGTCACGCTCACGAGGCTGAAGTGGGCTCTGATTTAAATACAATACAATGGCTAGCCCAGTAAAGAAAAACAATAAACCGACGATCCCCGCATCACGTTGCCGCTTCCCAAAATGCCAGAATGCGCCAATTAAACCAATAATCAAAGGCAAGAAGTAATATTTATTATTCGATGGATCAGTCTTTAATGAATCCGGAATAGCATTTTGTCCACCATTATGCATTTGATCAATCGGCTTGATACCCGCCTGCCAATTACCCTCTGTAAATGACCCTTGACCTTGTTGGTCATTTTGCCGGCCGGCAAAATTCCACAAGAAATAACGGCCATACATATGTCCGATCTGATAACTGAAAAAGAACTTGAGGTTATCGGCGAAAGTCGGAGACTGACCATCTGGAATTTTCAAATAATCACGGTAATATTCAATATGTCCTTGATCGCGTGAGCTGTAGACACGTGGGAAAAACATGGTCTTATCGTATTTATAGTCCATACCGTTTTCCACCTTCGTATACTTGTCTTTATCTTTTCTGTAGGTATAGGTCGGCTCAGCATCAACGACCTGCGCATCAAATGTAGGTCCATTTAAAAGCGGTTCACTAGCATATTGCTCGCGTCCCAAATAGCTTACAAAAGAAAATGCATTATCTGGATCACTGTTATTTAAGGTAGGATTCGCCTTGGCACGCACCATGATCATGGCAAAGGAGCTATAACCAAAAATGATAAATGCAGTACTGATCAAAATCAGATTCAACATGGGTTTAACCTTCTTGATCGAATACCAAATACCATAGACAAATAAAGCGACAGCTAAAATCATGAACAGATTAAATCCAGTCCCAAAGCCCATTCCCAAGCTATTTACAAAAAATAGATCAAAATAAGCCGCAGCTTTGACCGTATATTGGATAATTCCCCATAAAATCAGCCCCAAAACAACCACACCTGTTAAAAATGCTTTTATAGCTCCCGAGGAGGTTATTGTTTTTGAACGCTTAAAATAAATCACCAAAGCAATTGCAGGAATTACCAATAAGTTGAGCAAGTGTACCCCGATAGAAAGTCCCATCACATAAGCGATAAAGATCAACCAGCGGTCTGCACCAGCCTCATCGGCATGATTTTCCCATTTTAAAATCCCCCAAAATACTACTGCAGTACATAAAGAAGACATCGCATACACCTCAGACTCTACGGCCGAAAACCAAAATGTATCTGTAAAAGCATAGGCTAATGCACCTACTGCCCCCGAACCAAATATTTTAATTAAATCGGTCGACGTATACGATCCATCAACACCCTTTACAACGATTTTCTTTGCTAAGGCTGTAATTGTCCAAAACAAAAACAAAATGGTCAGACCACTACATACCGCCGATCCGACATTCATCCAGAACGCAATTCGTGTAACATCTCCACCAGCAAGGTTGGAGAATATATTCTGAATCATTAAGAATAGAGGTGCTCCCGGCTGGTGCACAATTTGGAGCTTGAAGGCTGAAGCGATAAACTCACCACAATCCCACCAACTCGTCGATCGTTCGGCAGTCATGACATATGCTACTGTTGCAATTAGCGCACATATCCATCCTAAAAGATTGTTGATTTTAGTATAGTTCATAAAATGATAACTGTAAAAAGTATTATTAATACGGCTCGAAAATAAGGATAAGTTAATAAGAAATGAACTTTATTCTGATTTTTTAACACATATTGATTGAAACAATTTCATTATGTGAACCAATATTGGCTGTAAAGAAAGGATATAAAACTGTACGCATATACTTTTATAGACCGACAGCACCACTGAAAAATGGTCGATGTAAAGATTTTTCGGCATCAAAGAAAAATTATTTATTTGAAAATCAGCCGAAATGCACTTTACAGGACATTTTTATTTGCAGAAATAAGAATAGTCCGTATATTTGCATCATCAAATGTGAACGACATCATCACGATCGAAAGCACTTTTGAATTGTTTGTCCGATAGTATAAGGGTAGTACGACAGTTTTTGGTTCTGTTTGTCTTGGTTCGAATCCAGGTCGGACAACAAACAATAGAAAAGGCTTGCATTTGCAAGCCTTTTCTGCGTTATATGCAAGGCTTATATTTATAAAAGGGTTCAGATTTTTTTAAATTGCATTTTGATTTTTAAAACAAATCTCTATCTTTGCGTCGTCAAAAAGAAAAAGACGGAAACGTTGACTTTTTAGAGACATTGTCCGATAGTATAAGGGTAGTACGACAGTTTTTGGTTCTGTTTGTCTTGGTTCGAATCCAGGTCGGACAACTTTTAAAGTTAAGCATATATGGATTGTGAAAACAATCCATTTTTTTTAATGTTTAACTTTAAAAAATAGTCAGGGAATAAAAATATTGAATAAACGACAATACAACAACCCAACATAAATATACAAAACCATGCCTTTGCAATTCAACACGGTTAAACTATTTGCAGGTTCTGGCACTACAGAACTAGCCGAAAAAATCGCACAATCTTACGGGAAACCACTAGGAGACAAAACATTATCACGTTTTAGCGACGGTGAGATTCAACCATTCTACAATGAATCTGTTCGCGGAAGCGATGTTTTCATTATCCAGTCAACCAACCAACCTACCGACAATCTTTTTGAATTATTATTGATGACAGATGCAGCGAAGAGAGCTTCAGCGCATTACATCACAGCGGTAGTCCCTTACTTTGGTTTCGCAAGACAAGATCGAAAAGACAAACCAAGAGTTGCTATCGGCGCTAAAATGATTGCTAATCTGTTGACAGCTGCTGGTATCCACCGCATCATGACGATGGACCTTCACGCAGCTCAAATCCAAGGGTTTTTCGATATCCCTGTTGATCATTTGGATGGCTCTATTATCTTTGTTCCTTATATCAAATCACTAAAACTTCCGAATTTAACGATTGCTTCTCCAGATATGGGCGGTTCGTACCGAGCACGTACTTTTGCTAAATTTTTCAATGCAGAAGTTATTATCTGTGATAAACGCCGTAAGCGTGCGAATGAAATCGAATCGATGTCGATCATCGGCGACGTTACAGGTCAAGATGTTGTTTTGATCGATGATATCTGTGATACGGCCGGTACACTTTCAAAAGCAGCGGCATTGATTATGGAAAACGGTGCAAAATCTGTCAGAGCAGTTTGTACGCATGCTGTGCTATCAGGAAAAGCTTATGAAACCATTGAAAATTCTGTATTGTCAGAAATGATCGTGACGGATACGATTCAATTGGATCCAGAAAAAGCAAAACAATCGACCAAAATCAAAGTGTTATCCACAGCTGATTTATTCGCGAAAGCCATAAAAAGCGTCAATCAACACTCTTCTATTTCTGACTTATTTGAAGTAGAATAAGCGTTGCGTTTTAGCTATTAAATATTGGACTCTGGTGCGTGAAGCCTTTAGCGAAACGACCAGAGTCTTTTTTTTGTATGGCACCATCCCCCCTTTTCTAAAAGCAACAACTATTTAAAAATACTATTTCGCGTGGTTCCTCTTTTTAGCCCTAGGCGAATAGCTTTCTAGTTCATACATAAGTGAACAATACTTGATTTATATCAATTCCTACATTACCGAGGGGACAACAGGGGGTTAACAGGGGTAAAACCCCTGTTAACCCCCTGTTAACCCCTGTTAACCCCCTGTTATTTCCCTACTAAAAGAGTCCTATTTCGGTTTTAATATAGGAAATGGTATCTATTTGTTCTTAAATTGAGCTAAGCAACAAATTTGAATAGGTATAATCATGAGAATGGAAAAGTTCATAATCTTGAATAAGTGCCTGTTTTCGAGGTAATATCAGTCGTATTTTTTGATAATACCAGAAATTAGATTATCTTTGCACCTCAAATTTATAAAAAATTAAAAGATGAAACCGAGATGTAAATAGCATTGTCAGAAAAACAATTGTTATTTACTCGAGCTCTCATCAACCATTAAAAAAAAATTAAAAGATGAAATCAATTGCTATTAGCGGTTCTGTAAGACAGAACGTAGGGAAAAGAGATGCAAAAGAATTGCGTTACCAAGGCTTAGTACCAGCAGTACTTTACGGTGGTACAGAGCAAACAGCTCTTTCTGTGTCCGCAGCTGATTTGAAACCAGTTCTTTACACTGCTGACGTAATCATTGTTGAATTAAACATTGAAGGTCAAACTAAAAGAGCTATCGTTCAAGACGCACAATTCCACCCATTAACTGATTTAGTTACTCACGTTGACTTTTTAGAGTTATTCGATGACAAAGAAGTATCATTGAATATCCCTATCAAATTGACAGGAACTTCTCCAGGTGTTAAAATGGGGGGTAAATTAGTTCAAAAATTACGTAATTTACGCGTAAAAGCTTTACCTGCAAACTTACCGCAAGAAATTGAAGTACCAATGGAATCTTTAGAGGTTGGTAAATCAGTTCGTGTGGGTCAAATTCAATTAGAAAACGCAAAAGTATTGAACAATGCTGATGATACAATCGTATCAGTAATCATGTCTCGTGCATTGCGTCAAGCTGAACAAGAAGCTGCTAAAGCAACTAAAGGTGGTAAAAAATAATCTGAACAAGATTTTAAGATACTGCAGAAAGCACCGGAATTCGGTGCTTTTTTTGTTTACTAAAATTTTTATTTTTGCATCATGAATTATCTTATCGTTGGATTAGGCAATATTGGCAGTGAATATGCCGACACAAGGCATAATATCGGTTTTATGGTTGCCGATGAGCTTGTTAAACAGGCCAGTGCTAGCTTCTCCTTGCTGAAATTAGCCTATTATAGTGAATTTAAGCAACGAGGGCATAATGTCACCGTCATTAAACCTACGACTTACATGAACTTAAGTGGAAAAGCTGTTAATTATTATATGCAACAATGTAAAGTCCCAATTGAGCATGTATTGGTAATTGTGGATGATTTGGCGATCCCTTTCGGCTCACTACGCATGAAGCCCAAAGGAAGTAGCGCTGGTCACAACGGACTAAAATCCATTGAACAGCTTTGCGGTGGACAAGCATATCCCCGTTTACGTTTCGGCATTGGAGACAACTACCCAAAAGGTAGACAGGTAGATTATGTACTTGGCCCTTTTGATAAAGATGAACAAGCAGAGTTACCGGCTCTGATAGACCATTCCGTTAAAATGATCCAGAGTTTTGTTAATATAGGCATCGAGCTAACCATGACTAATCTGAATACAAAATAAGTCACTTGTTGTTGTAATGCCCCAGTGCTTGGATCACAACGACAGCAGTCTCATCTTCAAAAATTTCATAAATAAGGCGATCTTTCTTATTGATCGCCCTACTCCAAATTTCGCCGTCAAAATATTTTAATTGTTCGGTCAATTCTTGTCCTATCAGATTTACGTCCAGATTTTTTTATCATTTGCAAATCTCTAATCGCTTTTTTTGAATATTGGATTAAATACTTTCCCATATATTCTTGCTATCCAATTGGACTAATTCACCTCTTTCTTTCTCAGCTCTAGCTTCTTTCACGCGGTCATTTAATTTCGACGATCTATCTTCAGACTCAACTTTTATTTTTGTCCCACCGAGTGCCTTTAGCACCGCTTTAATCTTTTCTACTTCAGAAGAATCTATTTGAAATGATAATATTGCCATAACCCTTTCGTTTTTACAAAAAAAAACAACTCCACAAACGGAAAAGCCAAATATATCGGCTTTTTCTTATCGAATGGATAATTGCCCCCTTTCTTTTTTAACCGCTTCTCCTTTTTCTTTCTCTAACTCAGTCTTAGTTACTTTGTTCCCTTTCCCAGAAAGACCGTCTTCTACATCAGAAGATGCTGCCTTAGG
Organism: Sphingobacterium sp. UBA5996; assembly: GCF_002429765.1. NCBI lineage: Bacteria > Pseudomonadati > Bacteroidota > Sphingobacteriia > Sphingobacteriales > Sphingobacteriaceae > Sphingobacterium > Sphingobacterium sp. UBA5996. The sequence continues at coordinate 415,719 of NZ_DJAS01000003.1, read as the reverse complement.
ATGTTCCTCTGCATATGCCTTGGTGGTCACAATGATAACGCCATTCTCCGCCTGATCACCATATAGTGCCGTAGCAGGATTATTTTTCAAAACCGATATGTTATCGATTGTATTCGGGTCTAACCCACTTAACTGAGCGTCTTCGACAATTTTCCCGTCGACCACAAATAGAGGATTATCCTTAGCTCCATGAACTCCACGAAACTTAATACTGCGGACAGCAACTTTCCTCGATCCATCATTTGATAACCCAATGCTATTTCCAGAGATTCCCTCCGCTCGGCCTTTAAGCTCTGGTTCAGTCGTATTTACAGATTTATACCCCGCCACAACAACTTTCGTAGGATTTCCATTTACCTTAATCTTAGGATTACCTGCATTGTCCTTTTTATCATTAGTAAAAGTAAGGGTCTGATTCGTTACCATAGGTAAACCATTTTTCTTCAACGTAACAAGGACAACGCCATTCTTGCCTTTTTCACCATATATTGCCTTACCATTATCCTTTATTACATTGATCGATTCGATTTCCGACGATGGAATAGCAGACATAATGGTTGAATAGAGCGGCTCCTTTTCAGACTTCATATTTGTCCGAAAATGAATCGTATCTCTAACACCTTTTGGCTTCAAGGTATCCTTTGTCATTTGCCTGGTAAGCAAATCTTCCGCTAAAGGCTTACTTACCTTGCTACTTATCGTTGCAGGCAAAGCAACATCAACTTGTAAGTCCTTGTCCAACTGAATAACAGCCGTCTTATTTACCTGCTCCACTACCCCTTCTATACTCCCCTCGGCTTTACTTACTGTAAATGCGGCTCCCGTCAATAAAAATACCGGTAAAAGAAAGGCATATTTACTCAGCTCTATTTTCGATGATCGCTTCTTGTTCATCATCATAATACGACGTTTTAAAAGTTTAAAATTAAATTGATTGCTCAATCCCACCGAGCCCCCCTTTTTGGACACGTTCAATAAGCTGTACTGGTAGGTTTGCTTGTCCACTCCTTTATCAAGGACCTGTTGATCAGTCAAGAACTCCAAATTTTGGCGAATGGCCCTGCGCATGAGCCAAACGAAAGGATTGTACCAACAACACACCAATATCATTTCAAACAATAAAATATCTAGACTGTGAAGGCCTTTCACATGAATATCCTCATGCTTAAAAATATCTTTCAGTTCAGCCTCCTGATGCTGCCCCTTATTGACATATATTTTATTCAAAAACGAAAATGGAACAACCGGAATAAGCACATTCCGGAATAAATACGTCCGCCATTGATCGGACTTCGAATTCAGATGAATCCGCAATAAACTCAATAACTGAAATACAAATTTCAATAACAATAAAACGGCACCGGTCACAAACAGGATTTCCACCAGCCTTCCTAAAGATAGCTGTTGTTGGACCTCCGGCTCCGTCATATATAGTGAAATCTGCTCGCCTACTCCCCCCAGATTCAGCCCGCGCTGTACGAACAAAGACTTTAAATCCAAAAATGGATACATAAAAGCAAAAAGTCCACCCACTAGGAAGTATACCCGATTTAGCACATAGAATGTCAGCCCTTTCAATAGTCCAATATATCCCAAATAGATAATACCCAACAACAGATTGACTTGTATAATATAGGTGAGTAAGGTTTCCATGCTATCAAGATTTATTATGCTTAATCATGTCCATAATTTCCTTTAATTCATCAGCTGTTAGTTTCTCTTCCTGCACAAAGAAAGATACCATCTCCTTATAGGAATTTTTAAAATAATCACCGACAAAGGAATTCATAAATTTCGCTTTATAATCTTCCTCACTCACCATCGGTTCATAGCGCTTAGCGTTGGCATAACGCACTGCTTTCACAAAATCTTTACGTTCCAGATTCTTTACTGTTGAAGCCAAGGTGGTATAAGGCATCTTTTCACCTTTGATATTATCTAAGATCTCCTTTATAAATCCTCCATTGAGACTCCAAATCGACTGCATTGCCTGTTCTTCCTGTGCTGTTAATTTTTCCATGCCTGTATCTACTTTATCTAATCTTTCACTAATCTACGAACAATTCGTAAATATAAAAAATCTTTTTATACTGAGTTATATAATCGACAGTAAATAGCATCAGTCCTATTAGATCAAAAAAGAAATCGCTCATTTTCTGCGTTTTTAAACTCAAATCCCACGAATATAAGTTAGCTGGCAGAAAATTTGTTATAGGATTATTTTAATTCTAAATTCACTATAAATCGTGTCCTGCATTGGAAAGAAAAAAAAATCAATTGGATAAATTCACTGCAATCCGATCGATTGGAAGCATGAAAAGTAATAAGATGATTCAAGATAAATACAATTAAGATCAATGGCTAAAAATATTAAAGCGATCAAATGTCCGCATTGTGGGAGTATAAAAGTTACCACACTACGTCCGGATTATTATAAATGTGACAGCTGCGGAACAGAATTTTTTCTCGATAGCGACGATATCAATATCAATCACAACTATAACTATCCGCGCAACAATACAGATCAATATAAGGCCCTTCGGATTGTCCTATTCGCCGTTGTGGGATTTATCGCGGTCATGTTTATCATCGGGGCTATAAGTGCTATTTTTTCCAAGAAACCTGAGCCGAGTTATTCCACTTATAGTGGTTCCAACTCAGCGAACGAGAAAGAAGAAGTAGAACCGCTTGAATGGAACTATGCGAGTAATACGTTATTCATGGACAAAAATAATACGCCGCATGTTGTGGTCGTTGGTAATGTAGGAACTTTTAGGAAAAGAATGGATTCAACCAAAGACAACAAGGTATACATTGGGCTTTTTGACCCTAAAACAGGTAAAAAAGAATGGGTAAAAGCATTGATGGAGACTCCCGTTGAATTATCGAGCAGCGACGTTAAACTTCAGGTATTTGAAGATCAAAACCTTTACATCATCGTCAAGTCCAAATACATCTATCAACTTGACAAAAACACGCTCACGTATAAGAGTGTTTTGGAAAATTATGTTAAAGATGCTCCATCTTTAAGTACTGGCATAGCCAAAGTTGAATTTAAGTATGAAGACTATGGTTCCGCTTATCAAATTATCAACAATGAAGGTCAAAATCTGGCCTATTACCCGTTAATAAATAAGGCGATACCGGATAAAGTGCTTTACGAGGAAAGAAGAAAAAAACTTCCCAATCCGACGACAAAAACGGAGTTTACTTTTTCAAGTAAGTCCAGCTATTATCCAGAGGAAAAAATTCAGTTAATCCAGTATACTTACCATTATCAATATGGATATCCTAAAGATACCCCACGGTTTTCTTGGGATAAGGATTATGGTGGATCGGGTATTTTTACCGACCGAGATCCCTATAAAAAGGTATTGATCAATCCGTGGCAATTTAAAGGAGCGCGTTTGATTAACTTTAAAGACTTTACACCAGGCAGACTTTACTTTCAGCCTATAGTCATCGCCCAGAATGACAAAACGCTCCTTATCGCCTATAAGCCAACACCAGCTGAAGACGATCCTTTCCAGATCCAACTGCTGGATATCACAACTGGGGCTATACAAAAAACCTTTACTACTGACCTCAAGTCCATCTATGGAAATGGGAGCCTGTTAAAAGACGGCTTTATTGTAAGAGGCTCGAGTGACTATTATTATTTTGATAATAATGGAAAACAAATCAACAAATTTGAAGGGTATAATCCCAAATTCGACACACTAAATTAATAACTATGGGACTATTTAATCTTTTTAACAACCAACTTTCTGAAGTTATCGAGTGGAAAAACCAAGACCCTCGATTATTATGGTATAAATTTCCATCCGAAAGGAATGAGATCAAAAATTCCAGCAAACTAATCCTCGCCCCAGGGCAGGGATGCATTCTTGTGTATGAAGGTAAAGGCGAAAATCTGCTAACCGAACCTGGAACGTATAACCTCAAAACGGATAATCATCCATTTTTTACTACGTTAGCACGACTACGGCAAAATTTTGAATCAGAGCACAAACTGTATATCTACTTTTTTCGCACGGCTGCTATCGTCAATCAATCCTGGGGAACAGGTTCTCCGATCAAATATATCGACCCACAATACAATTTACCTATAGAAATCGGTTTGAATGGTACATTTTCCTACCTGATCAATGAACCGGTCCATTTCTATAAAAACATTGTCGCCAATCAAAATACAGTCACTACAGCAGTCATCCAAGACATACTCAATAATCGCATTCCCCAACAAATTACCGCACAGATTGCACAAAAGAAGCTAGGCTATAATGAGATTGATAGCCAACTAGCATTACTATCTAACGACATCAAGACTGCAGTGGAACAAGATTTTAAAGATCTCGGGCTCGATATTACAGATTTTAAAATCCTAGGAACCCAATTTGATGCCAATACCAAAAGGAGGATTGGAGAAATCGCCGATCTAACCACGCAAAATCAAGCCGCACAGCAAGCAGGTTTAAGCTATGTTGAATTAGAAAAGTTACGCGCGCTGCGTGATGCCGCTAAAAATGAAGGTGGGATTGCGGGAGTGGGTGCACAACTTGGCGTCGGTATGGAACTTGGTAAGCAGTTTGATCTTCAAAAAGAGGAAATCAAAGGTCATATTCAGCAAGAAGGCGACTTCGTGGAGAAGCTCCAAAAGATGCAACTGCTACTTCGTGAAAATATCATTACCCAGGAAGAATTCGACGCATTAAAAAAACAGATTCTCAACAAAATATAACCCATTATGAAATATATATTCGGTATACTATTTACCTTGGTGATTCTCTTCGTTGCTACCTATTTCCTTTTGGGAATGTGGGGCATTCAGCTGTTAGCTGCCGAAAATTTCAGTAAAATTCTATGGACAACTGGAATACTGACCGCAACTTCTATTATTCTTGTGTGTTTTGTTATACTTCCTTTCTTTGGATCAGGTAAACATGGGAATTATGAAGATAAAGGAAAGGTTGCTCAGCGAAAAATAGATTAGCGCTTTGTACAATAAGGTAATGTTAAATTTGGATAAATGATTTGCTTATTTAAGTAAATTGTTAGTAGATATTATCCAATATGACGTAGTCATGTCATTTTAATTCCACAAGAACTTTCAATTTTAAATATCAAATAGTTAAATTTGTGAGATTAGCATAACAAATCAGATATAAGATAATATATAAACATGTCAGATAAAGCATCTATAAATTTAGACGGAACTTCTTATGACCTTCCGGTCGTTGTCGGTACTGAGAATGAAAAAGCAGTTGATATTTCCAAATTAAGAGATCTAAGCGGATTTATTACATTAGACCCAGGATATAAAAATACGGGTGCTACGAAGAGTGCGATTACTTTCCTTGACGGTGAAAAAGGCATATTGAGATATAGAGGATATCCCATTGAACAATTGGCAGAGAAATCGACTTTCTTGGAAGTTGCTTATTTGTTGATTTATGGAGAGCTTCCCAAAAAAGAGGTATTGGAAAAATTCAGAGCTGACATCAAAAAGCAAATGATGATCCACGAGGACATGAAAAATTTCTTCGCTGGATTTCCTTCCAAGTCACACCCAATGGGGCAACTTTCCTGTTTAGTTGGTGCATTATCGGCATTTTACCCAGAATCTTTAAATCCAAACTTAACAGATGAAGAGGAGGATCAAACGATCATCAATCTTTTGGCAAAAATGCCTACAATCGTTTCTTGGATCCAAAAGAAATCATTAGGACACCCTGTTGTATACCCTAAAAATAACCTTGGCTACATCGACAACTTCCTGAATATGTTGTTCGGAGAAGTTAACGACGAAAAAACATTCGATCCGGTTGTCATTGATGCTATGCACAAGTTGCTGATTTTGCATGCTGATCACGAGCAAAACTGTTCGACATCTACCGTTCGCATTGTAGGTTCGTCAAATGCAAACCTCTATGCATCTGTTGCTTCAGGTATTAATGCATTATGGGGTCCATTGCATGGAGGTGCAAACCAAGCGGTAATTGAAATGTTAGAAGCTATTAAAAATGATGGTGGTGATGCCGAAAAATATCTTGCCAAAGCGAAAGACAAAAACGATCCTTTCCGTTTAATGGGATTCGGTCACCGCGTTTATAAAAACTTTGACCCACGTGCTAAAATCATCAAAAAAGCATGTGACGATATTTTGGAAAAATTAGGTGTGCAAGACCCTGTATTGGATATCGCTAAGAAATTAGAAGAAGCTGCATTGAATGACCAATACTTCATCGACAGAAAACTTTATCCAAATGTGGATTTTTACTCTGGTATTATTTACCGTGCACTAGGTTTCAAAGCAGATATGTTTACGGTATTATTTGCCTTAGGCCGTCTCCCGGGATGGATTGCACAATGGAAAGAAATGCGTGAAAACAAAGAGCCTATCGGCCGTCCTAGACAGGTGTATGTTGGCCACACAGAACGTGATTACGTTGAATTCTCAAATCGTTAATTCGGTTTTGATTTATATCCGAAAAAGCATCCTTACAGGATGCTTTTTTCTTTTTATTGCAACTCCTGTGAATCCTTTGCAAGTACGAATGACCTATTCGATCAAACAATAAACAGCTGCTCGCCGCTACGCTATTGTCACGATAATCTACTTGTTAAGTATATTTTAATTTTTCCTTATCTAAATTCCCTGTTTTTCGTTAAGTTTGCGTATTGATTCGTCTCTTATTAAAAATCATTATAAATAAGACTTGCTAGAAAATGTACTACATATCTTGGTTCCTATTGCTATTTTCACCTTTATAGCAGCATTTACCTTATTTGCAGTATATGCCGAGCGAAAGATTGCCGGATTCGTCCAAGATCGGCTAGGTCCTATGGAAACCGGAAAGTATGGTAGTCTTCAAACCATCGCTGATATTCTTAAATTACTCCAAAAAGAACTGATCACCCCTTCATCGGCAGATAAGATTCTCTTTAGGATTGCTCCTATCATTATTTTTGTTGCCGTCTTTACAGGGTTTGCCGTTATTCCTTGGGCAAAGGATTTTATTCCAGCCGATACGCATACCGGTTTATTTTTCATTATGGCGATAATTTCCATTGATGCTTTGGGCATTTTAATGGCTGGTTGGGGTTCCAACAATAAATATTCTTTGTTAGGCTCCATGCGTGCCATTGCACAGATGGTATCCTATGAAATACCGGTCGGCCTTTCGCTGATTACAGTTGTCATGCTTACACAAACCCTAAACCTGAATGAAATCGCTATTGGGCAGGGAATCCTCACCAATGGGAGCATTAAATTCTTGGGTATTTGGGAAGTTAATGAGATTGGCGGTCTCTTCGCCTGGAATATTTTTCAGGCTCCGCATTTGATTATCACCTACATCATATTCTTTATCGCTACTCTTGCCGAGTGTAATCGTGCTCCTTTTGATATTCCGGAAGCCGAATCTGAACTGGTCGGTGGTTTCCATACGGAATATGGTGGAATACAATTTGCCTTTATCTTTCTGGCCGAGTACGCTATGATGTTTTTGGTATCGATGTTGGGCGTTGTCCTCTTTTTAGGCGGCTGGAACACGCCATTACCAAACATTGGGGCTGTACGCCTCGCAGATTGGACGACTGGTTTAGCTTGGGGAATATTTTGGACCTTAGCCAAATCATTCCTTATTGTAGGCATCCAAATGTGGATCCGATGGACATTACCGCGGTTACGTGCAGACCAATTGATGAGTTTATGTTGGAAAGTATTGACACCGCTGGCTTTTCTGTGTATGGCCATCTCTGCCATTTGGCGAATTTTAGTTATAGCATAGGATATTATGATATTTAAAACGGCTTCGCATGCATTTCGTACGGCAATCAAAGGTTTATCTTTGACTGTCAAACACCTGTTTGGTGCACGTCGCTCACGGACGGAATTAAATATCAAAAAAGAAAACTACTTTAATCAACAGGAAGGTATTGTGACGGTGCAGTATCCGCGTGAAAAAATGCCCATCCCGGAAGTCGCGCGTTACCAATTGCAGGTTGATATCGACGACTGTATTGTATGTGATCTTTGCGCTAAGGCATGTCCTGTGGACTGTATCGAAATTGAAGCGATCAAATCGCCAGAAGCGATCGGAAAGACTTCTGACGGTAGCGTCAAACGGTTATATCCCGCAAAATTCAATATTGATATGGCTAAATGCATGTATTGCGGCCTGTGCACGGTGGTATGTCCGACAGAATGTATTACCATGACCAATGCATATGACCGCAGCTCGCAAAAGCTGACCGATCTTATTTACGGGTTTTCAGACATGACTGACGAGCAGGTAGCTCAACGCAAAGCTGAATGGACACAGTTTCAAGCTGAAAAGGAGGCAGCAAAGCAAAAATAGAAAATGGAAAGTATTTTGTTCTACGCTTTCGCTATCCTAGCAATCGGTTCGGCCCTTTTACTGGTCAATCTTAAAAATATCGCGCGCGCATTATTCCTGTTTTTTATTGTTTTATTTGCAATGGCAGGACTATACCTATTTGCGTTAGCTGATTTCGTGGCCATCACACAAATCATGGTCTATGTCGGAGGCGTACTCATTCTTATGCTGTTTGCCTTTATGCTGTCCAATAAAGAACTTCTAAAAGACCTTCAAGATAACCGCGGTTCCTTCTTAAGCATGCCCAAATGGCAAGCTATTCCAGTGGTACTTGGTTTTCTGTTACTGATGCTTTATGGCATCTTTGAATGGCAACAGGCACCATCAACGTGGATCATTCAGTCCATAGAAAATGGAAATAATATTACTGCGACTGATAACAATATTCATCAAATCGGATTACGTTTTATGACTTTTTACGTATTGCCTTTTGAAATTATATCGATATTTCTGATGATGGCTTTAATTGGAGCTTCTCATTTATCCAGAAAGGAGCGTACACTATGATCACGCTGACCCATTTCTTGGTGGTGAGTGCGTGTATCTTTAGCATTGGACTCTACACCGTTCTTTCCAAAAAAAATGCGATTATGATTTTGGTTGGTATTGAATTAATGATCAATGCAGCTATCCTGAATTTTGTTGCCTTTGGGAAATATGATAAAGTGAGTTATAGTGGGCAAATTTTTGCGTTGTTTGCGATTGTTCTAGCAGCGGCAGCTGTAGCCGTTGGATTGGCTATTGTATTAAATGTTTATAGACATTACAACACCATTAATCCGGATGAGGTAAACCAATTAAAAGACAAATAAACATTGGATCAAGTTGTTCACATATCGCCCCTTTTGACCGCGCTAGTTACCGTAGTGTCCCCATTAGTAGCGTTCTTATATCAATCTTTATTAGGCAAACGTGACCAGTCAGGTATTGTCTCCCTCCTAGCCATCGCCCTCAGTTTTACCGGTGGTGGGCTTACCTGGTTCACCATATGGAATAATGCCCCCGTAACGGTTCAGGCGGATTGGTTCACTATTGGCGAAACCTCATTTAAAGTTGGTATCCTGTTAAATAATTTAAGCACCTTAATGCTTTTTTTGGTACCTACTGTCGCGTTGCCGGTGCATATTTATTCTCGGGCATATATGAAAGGTGATCCTGGCATTCATCGCTATTGGATGTATCTAAGCCTGTTTTGTTTCGCCATGTTGGGATTGGTCATTATGGACAGTCTTTTACTGATGTATGTCTTTTGGGAGTTGGTTGGGTTTGCGTCCTATCTCCTTATCGGATTTTGGTTTACGCGCGAAACAGCTGTACAAGCCAATAAAAAGGCATTTTTGGTTAATCGCATCGGTGACCTCGGCTTTCTAATCGGCCTTGCGATCTTATTTACGCAGTTCAAGACACTTAATTTGGTCGATTTATTTGGTGATAACGGACTGCTCTATCAATCCGCAATCGTCGATGGACTATGGGTATCTCCAGTCAATAGTTTACCTCAGATCTGGTTTACCCTAGGAGGACTAGCCTTTTTCTTGGCTGCTATGGCCAAATCAGCACAATTCCCACTACATGTATGGCTTCCGGATGCCATGGAAGGCCCTACATCCGTATCGTCCTTGATCCATGCGGCAACCATGGTAGCAGCCGGCGTATTCCTATTGGCTACTGTATTTCCATTATTCAGCGAATCGGCATTACTATTTATCGCTATTATCGGTACCATCACGGCAGCTTCGGCAGCATACTTCGCCTTGGGCCAATATGACATCAAGCGTATTCTTGCCTTTTCGACCATATCGCAACTGGGCTTTATGATGGTTGGGATCGGTATTGGAACATGGGATGCCGCTTTGTTTCATCTTACGACACATGCCTTCTTTAAGTGTTTATTGTTTCTTTCCGCTGGAGCTGTCATTCATGAGATGGCCCATCTGAAAACACATAGTCAACTAGACTTTGATCCGCAGGACTTACGGAACATGGGTGGATTACGTCACTATATGCCCAAGACCTTTGTGCTCATGAGTATTGCTTCATTGGCACTTGCCGGATTCCCACTGACTTCAGGTTTTCTATCCAAAGACAGTATCGTTATATCTTCTTTTGAATGGGCTCTTTTAAAAGGGAACTTATACCTGATCATCCCATTAAGCTTGATCATTGTAAGTATTTTAACCGCTTTCTATATTGGTAGATTGCTGTTTAAAGCTTTTTTTGGAGAGTTTAGGCTTACTAACCAACTGCATGGCAAATTACATGATCATCCGCTACATGAAGCGCCAAAAACCATGTTGATGCCCATGTTTGTTTTGGGTGTATTCTGCTTATTTCCACTATTTTCGTTCAATCCATTTTCGTACCACGATTCCTGGTTGATGGACGGACTCTTATCGGACGAATATGCCTTTGCTCCAAGCCACATTGCCCACCTGATTATCCCTGCAATACTCCTCCTTGGTTCAGTTATTGGCTGGATCATCGGCTGGAAATGGTATGTGCAGCATAGATACCCATTCAATCCGGCCAATCCGGCACTGAAGGTTTCTTTAAATCAGGGCTATATCAATCAGTTTTACGATGTTGTATTTGTCAAGGGCACATTAAAATTGGCTCAATTCTGTTATTGGTTTGACCGACATGTTGTTGATGCCTTTGTTTCTTTGATTCAGTCAATCGTGCTATCGATTTCACAATTAAGTGTTTGGATAGACAAATATATTATAGACGGCTTCGTCAACACGGTTGCTTCGGTAACCTATTGGACCGGTCATCAAGTCCGCCTGGTACAAAACGGGAAGATACAGACCGCTTTATACTCCGTCTTTTTAATAGTTTTACTTGGTTTAATTTATCTTTTATTCTTTTAGGAAATGCCTATTTTATCCTTATTGATATTTTTACCGCTATTGGCTACGGCGCTTATTCTCGCCTTGCCAACACGATATAAATTGAGTTACAAATATATTGCGTTAGCATTTACCGCAATACAATTTGTACTGGCTGGATTGTGTTACGCACATTTTGATGCAAGCAAAACAGGTATTCAAGATCTGGGGGGCTATCAGTTTGTTGAGCAGGTTTCCTGGATTCGTTTAGATCTAGGATCAATAGGTAAGCTAGAAATTGATTATCTCATTGGTATTGATGGGATATCGATGCCCTTATTATTGCTGAGCGCTTTTGTGATGTTGATGGCTATCGGAGCCTCCTGGAATATACAGAAGAGTCCGAAGGGATACTTTGCTTTACTCATGGTGCTTAATATGGCTGTTATGGGGATTTTCTGTGCACTGGATTTCTTCCTGTTCTACCTTTTCTATGAAGTGATGTTACTTCCACTATATTTCCTGATCGGTATCTGGGGTGGTGCAAGACGCGAATACGCAGCCATCAAGTTCTTTTTATACACGCTATTTGGTTCTGTATTTATGCTATTGATCATCGTAGGACTATACTTTTCAGTGATCAACCCGATGACTGGGGCGCATACGTTCAATATGATCCATATGATGAACCCACAGAATTACCTTGAAGGATCTATTTTTGAGTGGGGTGGTTATCAGGAAATCTTGGGTATTTCGGCCAGACTGGTTGGCTTCATTGTGCTCTTTTTTGCCTTTGCCATTAAAGTGCCCATCGTGCCATTGCATACCTGGTTACCCGATGCCCACGTCGAAGCACCGACTCCAGTATCCATTATTTTAGCAGGTATTCTTTTGAAAATCGGAGGTTATGGTATCATCCGTATCTGTTATAGCATCTTTCCCGACATGGCCGCCTTATCCAATTGGTGGCTTGGACTAATAGGCGTTGTTTCCATTATCTACGGAGCCTTGAACGCCTTATCACAAAAAGACCTCAAACGAATGATTGCGTATTCATCCGTTTCCCACATGGGCTTTGTCTTATTAGGTATTGCTTCATTAACTGCAGAAGGAATTTCTGGAGCGATGTTTCAGATGATCTCCCATGGTTTTTTATCCGCGGCCCTCTTCTTTCTTGTCGGTGTAGTTTATGACCGCGTGCATGATAGAAATATCTATAGTTTTCGAGGTTTAGCTCAAATTATGCCCAAATATACGGGGTATGTTGCTGTTGCATTTTTCGCTTCCTTAGGTTTACCTGGCTTTTCAGCTTTTATTGGTGAAGCATTTGTCATTATCGGTTCATTCAATTCTGAAAGTGTTGGCACAGGTTTGCCGCGTTGGATGGCACTTGCAGGTTCTATAGGTATCTTATTAAGTGCAGCCTACCTACTTTGGACATTGCAACGGATGTTCTTTGGACAGATTCGTTTAAAAGGCGGTGAATCTTGGAGCAATGCACTGACAGATGTCAATTCGCGCGAGCAGGTGATCTTATTTCCAACGTTAGCGTTGGCCTTATTACTTGGCATTATGCCTGCATTAGTTTTTAACAATTTAAACGCAAGTGTCCTGAATCTTGTAAGCTTTATTCAACAATTTATTTAAATCAGCATGCTCGCATTCAGTCCATATATCAGTTCATTTCTCGATCAGATTATCGTCAGTGTACCGTATTTTAAACCCGAACTGACATTGATCATCACTTTTATTGGTACTATTCTCGCTAGTCTTTTTGCCGACAAGCACTGGAAGCATACGTCTTTTATGCTTACGATCATCGGATTATTGTTGAGTGGCTGTTACCTTGTTGGGCAAGGACTCAGTAAGGTAGAGATGGCTGGCTTTTTTGATATGATCCAGGTTGATGCCTTTGCAACCTCTGCACGATTGATTATCCTGTTGTCGACATTCCTTGTTTGTATTTTTATTCAACAAGGTCATGGTAGATATGGCCGGCCGTTAGGAGATCTATATGCTGTTTTACTGACGGCAACGTTGGGACTGAACCTATTGACCATGTCGAGTAACTGGCTGATGATTTTTATAGCCGTTGAAACCGTTTCCATTAGTTCCTATATCATGGTGGGATACTTTTCAGCGACTAAAGTTCAGTCGGAGGCAGCTTTAAAATATGTACTCTTTGGATCGATTTGTGCGGCAGTGATGCTTTACGGTTTGTCTTTACTCTACGGTTTCACGGGGAACTTGAATTTTGATTCCCAGAGCCACATTGCTGGCCTAATGGAAGCTCCAAAGGTCATGATCAGCATTGCGCTATTATTTTTGTTGACAGGCATTGGCTTTAAACTGAGTTTTTTTCCTTTTCATGTCTGGAGTCCAGATGTTTATCAAGGTGCTCCCACAGTAATTACCGCGTACCTGGCTACAGTACCAAAAATTGCAGTCGTCGTCCTATTATCCAAGCTCCTCGCCGCATGGCTTAATGTTTCCTTTTACTTTAGCGATTTCCTAACGTATGTGATTATTGGGGTAGCTATTGCAACCATGCTGATCGGTAATTTAGCGGCTCTACGTCAACAGGATGCCAAACGGATGATGGCCTATTCATCGATTGGACATACAGGTATACTACTTATGGCTGTATTGGTTTATCAGAATAATGAGTCGAATGTATTGTTGTTTTACCTTTCCATATACGCTTTGATGAATATTGCTGTATTTATATTTATTGATGCCTTGGAAGTTAGTCTGGGCAATACATCCATCGATTCCTATCGTGGCTTAGGAAAGCAGTCCCCCCTTTTGTTTACTTCATTTTCAATGGTTTTAATCGCTTTAGTGGGGCTCCCTCCCACTGCGGGATTCGTCGGAAAGCTTTTGGTCTTTTCCAAAGTGTTCGAACAGTATCAAAACTTTCAATCCTTCGGTTTATTGGCATTGCTTATTGTCGGCGCACTGACTTCGGTTATCTCTTTATTTTATTATTTTAAAATACCACTGAACGCATTTCTTAGGGACAATGCCGCATCTTCAACAATAAAAGTCAATGCTGTTCTTCTCTTTATTGGCATCCTATGTACCTTGGCTGTGTTGTGCTTAGGAATCTTTCCGGATCTTTTGCTTTCGGCCTTTTAGAAAAACAGAGAAGCTTCTTTCATTCTTAACAAATCTACGATCCTCATCAATTACGCTATGTGCGGGTCGAATAGTAAGGATAAACTCCATAATATATTTTATATTTCCTCAATAAAAGTATTATCTATGGTTGAGGAGAGACTGATAAATTGTTTTTTATGCAAAGCGCAATTAAATTGCATATAAAAAGCAATTTATCTAAGTTTGTACCATGATTAGTGCAATAGCAAATCCAATTTTTCAACGTGCTATCCAGGATTACCACGTATACGACCAGATTGAGCATCCAATCCAAAATCCGTATGACAAACAATCCCTAGAACATCTCCTCTATTTAAAATGCTGGATTGACACCGTACAATGGCATATGGAAGATGTCGTGCGTAATCCCGCTATTGACCCAAAAGAAGGCTTACATTGGAAAAGACGAATTGATGAGTCCAATCAATATCGCACGGATACCGTAGAGTATATTGACAGCTATTTTCTACAAAAGTTTCAGGATATACAGGTTAGGCCTACAGCAACGATCAATACGGAGAGTCCGGCGTGGGCTATTGATAGGCTTTCCATTCTGGCTTTAAAAATCTACCATATGGAACAGGAAACGTTACGCACAGATGCTTCCGAGGCGCACATTAATACCTGCCAAGAAAAGCTTAACGTTTTATTAGAACAAAGAAAAGATTTATCTCAAAGTATTGATGAATTGATGGATGCCATAGCATCGGGCGATAAATACATGAAAGTCTATAAACAGATGAAAATGTATAACGATCCTTCATTGAACCCTGTCTTATATTCATCAGGAAAGTAAAAACATGTCCTTACCGCAACGGATCATAGTCACGCGATTTTCAGCTATGGGCGATGTTGCCATGGTTGCCTCAGTATTGAAAGAGTTTTGTATACGCTATCCTGATGTAGAAATCATTATGGTCAGCAGACCATTCTTTTCGCCATTCTTTGATGGAATAAAAAACCTCAGGTTCCATGTGATTGAACCCAAAACCATTCATAAAGGTTTTTGGGGCTTGTTCAGGCTAAATAAAGAGCTGGCCCAGTATTGCCCAGATGCCGTAGCTGACTTACATTTCAATTTGCGTTCGCGTGTGCTTGATCTTTTTTTTTCCTTATCGGGCGTAAAAGTGAAGCAGCTTGACAAGGGGCGGGAAGAAAAAAAAGCGCTTACCAGGGAAAAAAACAAAATCAAAGTTCCACTGAGGCTAACGGTAGAACGCTATGCAGATGTATTTCGCGCATTAGGTTTTAAATTTGAGCTCAGCCATAAATTGGTTCCTAATTTGCAGGATGTACCCAAAGCTGCTTTTAGTATGTTCGCGAATTTCGATCGAAAAAAAATTGGCATTGCCCCATTTGCACAACATCGTTATAAAATTCTTTCCTTGGTAAAAATGGGGCAGATCATTGATCATTTGACACACCATGGATATGACGTATTGCTTTTTGGAGGTGGTCAAGAAGAGTTTCAAGTCGCCCAAAACTGGACCGAAAGTTTTCCGAATACTTACAATACCATTGGAAAATTTACGTTGAGAGAAGAACTGGATTTAATTTCGAATCTGGATCTGATGGTTAGCATGGACTCTTCAGGACTTCATATGGCCTCGTTAATGGGAGTAAGATGCCTTTCGTTATGGGGAGCAACACACCCTTACGCTGGATTTACGGGCTACGGTCAAGAGTTAGCAGATTGTATCCAAGTCGAACATCCCCATAGACCAAGTTCAGTGTATGGCAACAAGTCCTGCATCTGTGACGGAGTAGAAGCAATTGATTTAATTACACCAGAAATGGTGATTGAACGAATAAGAGCAATAGGATGAAGATAGGGTTAATAACCATTCGATACGGATTGGATATCACCGGTGGAGCCGAATTCCATTGTAGAATGCTAGCTGAACGATTATCAGCAAAACATGACGTGACTGTATTAACCACCAATATCAAGTTTTTAAATAAACCAGAGGAGGATTTCACCCCGGGCCTAGAAATTATACAGGGAATACCTGTGATGAGATTTGTGACCGATAAAAATCCATCTTCCGAAAAGAAAAGTAAAATCGCCCGGAAAATACGCCGATTGATCTATCGCTGGGGATTAGCAAGGCCTGTTTTTTCCTTATTTCCCATTTGGAATTTCAAAATTGATGATGAATCAAAATATTTAGAAGGACATCCATTTTATTCGTCTTCATTACTCAACTATATTAGGGAATTTCAACACGATTTCGACAAATTCATTTTCTTTACTTACGAAAACCCACTAACCATAATGGGATCACTTCGTGTACCAGAGAAGTCTATTCTGATTCCCACTGCACATATGGAGAGTATGTTATTTAGAAGCATCAACACACTTTTATTTTCAAAAGTTAATCATATTGCCTTTAACACAGAAAGTGAAAAAGAAATGTGTTTAGAAATTTTCAGAAATTCGCTTGCAAAAAATACAGTTGTTGGCATAGGAGTCAATCAAATAGATGATTTACCGGCTGCAACAACGATCAGCGCCAAATATCAGATCAAATCACCATACTTACTTTATTGTGGCCGCATTACGCCAGTCAAAATCAACAATTTTATGGCTTATTTTCTGAAATTAAAATCAGAAAAACAGATCGACTTGCAACTTGTACTTACAGGAGAAAATACCATGAATGTTGAGCAAAATCCTGATATCATCTATACTGGTTTTGTAAGCGAGGAAGAAAAAAAAGCGCTAATACAACAAAGCTTTGCCATTATTAATCCGTCACTTGCCGAAAGCTTATCACTATTGACATTAGAAGCGCTCCACTTGGGGAAACCGGTCATTGGTAACAAAAAGTGTGATGTTATGGTCGAACATGAACGCAAAAGTGGAGCTGTTTTTTGTTATGATTCTTTCGACTCCCTAAGTTCAATTATCACATATTTGCAAGATCCAAACACAGATAAGAACATCATTGAGGCAAAAGCAAAAGAATATGTTTCTAAATATTATAATTGGGATTTGGTATTAAGTAAATTTGAAAACATTTTTAAAGAAAACTAAAACCGAGTCAGGCATGATAACAATTGGATTTGATGCTAAACGATATTTTCTCAATCAAACAGGCTTAGGTAATTATAGTAGAGATCTCATCCGTATTCTGGAGCAATACTATCCTCAGCATACTTATCTGAAGTATACGCCAAGATTGGACAATAATGATCTTTCGAAGAAGGCACTTATTGAAGAAAAAATTCGTCTACCCAAAACTACATTTAACCGTGCTTTTCCTGCACTTTGGCGAAGCTTTGGACTCGCATCTGACCTGCTTAATGATGGTGTAGAACTCTTTCATGGCCTTACAGGAGAAATACCAAGAGGCTTAAAAGCCCGTGGAATTAAATCCGTTGTCACGATACATGATTTAATCTTCTTACGCTACCCCGAACTCTATAAACCCATAGATCGTTGGATATACAACAAGAAATTTCAATTAGCTGTTAATCACGCTGATAAAATTATTGCAATTAGTGAACAGACTAAATCGGATATCATCGATTACTACGCAATTCCCGAAGATAAGATTGAGGTCATTTATCAGGGTTGTCATCCGACTTTTAAGGTCCCAAAAAGCGGCGACGAGAAGGAAAAATTAAGGTTAAAATATAATTTACCCAAAGACTTCCTGTTAAGTGTGGGCTCAATTGAAAAACGAAAAAATGTTTTACAAATTGTAAAAGCTATTCAGGATATCGATATTCCATTATTAATAATTGGTAAGAAAACGCCCTATCTTGAGGAGATTAACAGATATATAGTAGCCAACAAATTGGAAAGCAAAGTCATTATAAAACAAGGCTTTACTATTGAAGAACTATCGACCATTTATTCGATGGCATCAATTTTTATATACCCTTCTATCTTTGAAGGCTTTGGTATCCCTATCATCGAAGCCTTATATGCTGGTACTCCTGTCATTACAACCAATTCGGGCGTATTTCCAGAAGCTGGTGGACCATCGTCTTGTTATGTCGACCCTTCAAATGTAGACGAAATAAATCTAGCGATCAAACGTATTCTGAGCGACTCCCAAACCAATGCAAGGATGATTTCACAAGGACGTCACTATGTGCAAAAATTTAATGATGAAAAAATTGCATCAGAACTCATAAACTGTTATCAGTCCTTATTGTAATTTAGGCTGAACGGTATGCGTAAAATATTTATCCAAGACTTTTAATGCGATTATATCCTCTATTTTTTTATTTTTAAACTGAGCAATATATTCGTGTGCATTTTTTACGATCCTCCTAGCCGCATGATCATCTGCCATAAAATACCGTAATTTTTCCTCCAAATCAGAATAATCATCTTTAATACAAATAAAATGAACATCTGGAATTAGGCGTCCTTCCATAAACCAAGTCTCATATTTCGGCATAGGCATGACCGCAATAGAATTAGAGGACATAATCCACTTCAAATTTGTCGCAACATCGTTTCCCTCAAGCGCCAAAATAAATTTATAATCAAGGTGCCCGGCGATGGATAAATAATCCTTATCGGAAGATCGATTAGCCTTTTTGATATTGCACAATGGATGATCATAATACAATTGGTAGAATCGACTTCGATGAATCTGTCCAAAACCGCTCCTTCCGACCAACATATCTATTTTTTTATCAAAAGACACGTCATCCTGAAGAAAATTAAAATGTCTTGCTTTATCCAAATTTAAGACTACTGCATTGCTATTATTACCATGAATAGGTCGGCTCTTGAGTAAAGTCGGATGTGAGGGAATATGAATGATATCACCGGGCAAAATACTGAACCGCAACTTGGGGTTAAAAAACCTTAAATATTCCTTACTGTCGAAATAATAAACGCGTATGCGTTCTGGTACGCGATATTTGCCTATTTCAACGGCGTCCTGATCTAAAGTCTCAAGCCGTTCCAACTTATTGTAATAATTTACCCTATCATCAATATATTTGGCATTTTTGCGATAATAAGTGCTATCTAAACGCTTTGTCAGTTGGGCTTGAAAAAGACTATCAGGAACTAGCTCCCTAAGAATTGCTTTAATATAATAGTAAATCTTATTATTTTTATTTCGCAAAAAGATTCTTTTGAAATTCATCGATGTGCAATGCTTTTTCCTCAAAAATAAGTAAAAATAACTCTCCCTTAAAATAAATAAGCCTAAAAGTCTGTATCAGGTTTTACAACAGGAATACGCAGTTGTAGTTTCTTCCAATGGTTAGATTTGTCTTTATAAATCATGAGTTTACCTAATTTATACTTAAATTTCAGTAATCCTTTATAATCATCTTCAATGCAGCGATACGCTACATTCGGATTTTCTTTCAAAACCTCATTAATCGCTAATGTATAAACTGTTGGTCCTGTCATCGCATGTACATCATGTGGAAATCGATTCTGTTCAATATTATCCACAATCAGCTCCATCGTTCTTTTTAAAAAAGGATGTCCTTTATCAAAGATAAGTGCCCATTGTGCATACAGGCTCCTATTGTTCTCATGCGTTATTACCGCAACGTCATCGCTATTTAGATATTTATCGATAGAGACTAACAAATCACTATCTAAATCTATATAAATACCACCATATATATATAAAACAGCATAGCGAAAAAAATCTGCTTTGGCGGCCCCTATCTGAAGACGATGATAAGCTTTATTAATGCGCTCATCAAAATGTTCAGCAAAGAAGTCACTCACCCGTTGATCATCATAGAACTCATACGAATAATCCTTATTCTTTTTTAAAAATGAGCGAATATAGAGCTTCGTAAGCCAAGGAATCTTATTATCCTTAAATGTTTGAAATATATTTTTTGGAATTCCCATGATAATGAATAACTATAGGAAACTAGAAAGTCCGTCAGCACAGGATGTCAGCTTTTCTAATTTTGTCTTTTCTAATAAATGATCGTTTTGTGGTAGTGCTTTTCTAGACGCCTCCTTATGATATAAATGATACCCAATTGCAGCAAACTTGATTAGTTGCCCTTTGAGTCCATAATTGAATAAACGTTCCACAAATTCACTGTCTTCTCGGCCCCAGCCTTCAAAAAGATTATTAAAACCATTCACTGCACGAACATCGCGCATGTAGAAGGACATATTACATGAGCGTACTTTGCTTCTTTTATGTGCTAGGTTTTTCGCAGTCCATCGTGCTAAAAGAAGATTACGAAAACTACTTATTCTCTTTTCAAACCGACCAGATTCGAATCCCGCCTGAAACATATTCGGATACCTTAGTTGATTCGACTCAGTTAACAATTTAGATGTTAATGCTTGATTTAGTAAGACCCTTCCACCTTGAATAAAATGTCCTACTTTGGCGAGTTTTAGATGGTCTTCAATAAAATTTGGTGCCATAAGAATGTCACCGTCAACGAGTATAACATAGGGTGATTTCACTTGGGCTATCGCTTGATTTCGAATACGTGCGACGCGAAAACCACAATCTTCCTGCCATACATTGGAGATTGGAATTTCAGAAATCTGCTCATAACGATGGACCAGCTGTCTTGTTCTATCATCAGAACCGTCATCTGCAACAATAATTTGACTCGGCAAAACTGTTTGATTTAATGCAGACAATAGCACCAATTCCAATGCATCGGGCCTATTATACGTTGTAATAATTATCGAAGTTTCCAAAAAATAGCTGTAAAATCGTAAGTGCTAATCAGATGATTTCAGATATTTATCAATACCGTTATCACAATAGGTCAAATTTAGCTTTTTTGTTTTTGCAAACAAACAATTGTTGTTACCTAAATTCTCTTTTGCATTTATCGCATGCCAGATATGAAACACAATGCCGCCGAATTTTAAGAAGCGTTTTTTTACGTTGACATTTAAGAGTCTAGCGACAAATTCTTTATCTTCCGGTCCCCAGCCTTTAAAGTCTTCATTGTAACCATTCACACGAATGGCATCTTCTTTCCAATACGCCATATTGGCCCCATGAATCTCCCAACGTTCGTTGCCTTTATTTTTATAATTAAATTCAAAATATTTCCATAATAACTGAAAACGAAAAGCACTGAATAAGTTCGAGACTCCTTTATCGAACCTATTTACCTTTGTATCACGCTTAGTCAATTTTTTCTCAGAAAACTCCCGATCAAGGTAGATACGGCTGGCACGTACCACAGATCCTTTTCGAGCAAATTTTCGATGATCCCTAATAAAATAGGGATGCAAAATTAAATCACCATCAATTTGAACAATATAGTCGGATGAGGCTTTAGCGATGGCCTTATTTCTGATTTTCGCCAATTGGAAGCCCTCGTCTTCATGCCATATATGAATAAAAGGAATATTAAACTTATTTTTATATTCTGCTACAACTCGTTCTGTCTCCTTTCCAGACCCATCATCAGCAATAAGTATTTCATCAGGAAGAACCTTTTGATGCAATACACTTTCCAAGCATAATGCCAACGCCTCCGGCCAATTATAAGTAGATATTATTAAAGAGATTTTCATTTATTCATACATTGTTAAACACAGCATCCAGGACCTCATACTCCTTCTTCACCGTATGATTATTTCTCATATATTCAATGGCTTGATTCGATTTTCTCTTATGAAATTGATCGTCCTGAAGCAATTCTGTTATATTAGAAGCAAAGGCCTGTTCATCCAGTGATATAAGACATCCATTATCTGATTTATTAAACAATCCATCGACACCACGTTGATTTGTTACAACGGGAATGCCAAAAGATAATGCTTCCAAAACCTTTATTTTGATTCCTGTTCCTGAAAGCATTGGACAGATAGCAACTTTAGCTTGTTCATAATAGCCTGCAAGCTCATCCACTAATCCATGTTTTATTACATTTTTCAATGTGGGAATATGCACACAAATCTTGCCAATAACATGCAGTTCAACATTCGTAAGTAGTGGAAATACCTTTTCTAAAAACCACTTCATACTTGACACATTGTGCGGATTGTCACTTGCTACATAAATTAAGTCAATCGTTTTTTCGCACTCCCGAATAACAGGCAATGGCATTGAAACTGGGATTAATCGTACAAATTTATCAGCAAACTGTTCAAAAATATATTTTTCCTCAATTGAAAATGTCCATATCTCGTTAAAAGAAGCCATGGTAGACAACTCAGCTCCAAACATTTTACCTAACTGACGCATTGAAAAATGTTCCTTTTCCTTTGTCTTATTTTGCAGTGTCAGAAAATCATGCGAATCTAAAATTGTATAAGGCCCTATCAAATTCTTTACCAAACTTCCAAATTCAACATAGCTAATAATAATATAATCGTATCTATGAGCGCTTAAAACCTTTTCAAATCTTCTTTGAAAGGACGGCGAAACACGATCAACCAAATTTGAGTGAAATATATTTTTTATCTCCTTTTGCAATTTGTCACCAAAGAAATAACTAATTCTATTTTTTTTGGAAGATTTAAAAGGTAAAATAATCAGGTTAATATTGGGAAATTCGGAATGAAAAATAGATTCATCTCTTGGTCCCCAATTAATTGAGGATACAAAATCAATTTCAAAATTTACACTTATCGTATTAAAATAAGTTAACAACTGCTTACACCTAGTCAAATTGCCTGCTTTCGAACTGTTAGGATTTTCAGGCATAAAATATAATATTCTCTTTTTCTTTATTGTTTGCATTTATTCTTTTGAATAGATAAAAAGCACTGATTACTTTTATAATAAATAATACGAATTATTTAAAGGGAATGCCACATTCCCTTTGAGTTTTTCTAGTTTGAAGGATTAATACCCTATAAATAAATCATTCATAATGCAATTTATCCATAAATACGATGGGGGCATCAAATCTAATCATTTCTCTCCTTCGTCTCAACATTCTTTATGACGATCCGGACTAAATTTAACCACCCTTTAGTCATATTTTCAAAACTGTACGCCTTTATTGCCAAATTGCTTTGAACGCCAAACCTCGAACGTAGTGAAGGGTTCATAATCAATTGTTCGAGATACAGCGCCATCTCCTGCTCATCCAATGCTAAAAAACCATTTTGATTGTGTTTGATCAATTCATTTACCCCGGAACAAGTTGAAAAGCCGATACTAGGCAGGCCTACTGACATGGCTTCTGCCAAGGCCAATCCAAACCCCTCATATTTGCTGGGGAAAATAAAAATGTCAGCATCTCGCATCTTTATCAAAGGATCTTCGCTAAATCCACGAAGAAAAACCCGTTCAGATAATCCAAGATCGCGAATTTGATTATTCAATCGATCAAAGTCTGGACCTATCCCCCAAAACTCCAAATCCCATTTGGGATATTTGTTTGCCAACTCAGCAAAAATTGCAATAGCAAGATGTTGCTGCTTGCATTCGGTATCCAAACGCCCAACATGGATAATCTTATATCTTTCCTTGATACAGTCATGCATCACTAAATCATGGGGATCTACCTGCTGAATTGGATTGGCAATAACGACGCATTGTCCAGAAAAATTCGACGGTAGGAAATCCCGATAGCTATCAAATAAGATCTGAATACCATTCAGATGATCGAAACTAGCCGTTAACAAATCAACCATATATGCTTCTCTCCCGCCTAGGACATTGGTATAGTCGTAATCAGGTCTTCCATTGACAGAATCTATAATGGGGATTGACAGTGTATTTCCATAAGTGATCTCCAGAAGTGAGCCAATGGACATTGTAATAATCAAGTCCGGCTTTAGCCCGTCGATATAATCTTTCCATAAAATCGCCCGCTTTCGTAAGTTATATTGATATAATTTAGCTTCTCCCCCCATCCGTTGCTTCAATAGGCGGTTATACCACTTGGTATATTTTTTGAGAGCCTTGTATTTCAACCATAAAAATGGATTCGGCCCCTTATAGTTATATATAGGAAGCTCGAGCATCTGCTCCAAACTAGCGTCAAAGATATTCGTCACTTTCACCGACTTATGCAGCGGAAAAACTGGGGAGCCTTTTATATTCTCATTGGTTGCAATCTCAACTTCATACCCATTTGTACTTAGTATATTCGCTAGCGTAGAACATATTTTTTCCGTTCCTCCTATTCCATTTAAAAAATATAAATGTTGTATTAGCAAAATCTTCATACGTCGAGATACTTATTTCTGATCTTTTGACGGACTTTTCTTCTTAAACCAGCAACTGGAATAAACCTTACCCAAAATAAGCCCCTCCTTAATTGTTCAGCTCTCTTTTTACAATAACCTGCGTAAAATTCATCAAAATCCCTGTGATCTCGAGCTTCTAAAAAATAGCTAAAAGGCACCGTTAATATTTCTTTATCTATTTTGGTAAGGTGTGGGCTTACATATTCTTGCATAAAATTTTGCAATAACTTAAATAGCTCTTCCTTCTCTAGATCATTAAATGCCATTTTTAAATAACGAAACTCAAAAGGTTCATGTTCTACAAATAGAGCTAGTTTTAAGCCTTTTGAAGCGAAGAGGTCATGTTCCTTATAAAACACCTTCAATAGTTCTAACCATATTGGGATCTGTTTCAATAAGCGATTGGTCTGTCGATTAATTTGCGTATGATTTTGATTCTCGTGCTGTCTATAAAAATACACTGCCGCCGGATTGAATCCGATCTTATCGGTCATCAAAAAAAGACGATGCGAAAACAACCCATCCTCACAGGGTTGGATTCCTTCTGGAAAACGAATATCGGGATATGTGTCCAGTAAGGTCTTTTTGATCAGCAATCCGCAGGTCGGTACGGCAGCCAAACGTGGAGCCCGGGAACAATAGGGTTCCCCTAAAACCACGAGATCCAGTTTTTTTTGAGTTGCAAGTTGTAAAGATTCCAATAAAAATGCCGAATCAATGGTATCATCGGAATCCAAAAAATAGACATAGTCTCCTACTGCGTGACTTAAACCATTATTTCTCGCTACGGAAACGCCAGCATTTTCCTGATCGAAAAAGTAAATTCTCGGATCTAAAGAAGCATACTTTTGACATATTGCAGCAGACGAGTCCGTACTGCCATCATTGACAAGAATAATTTCGAAATCCTGTAATTCCTGCTTAAGTACGCTTTGAATGGTCTCATCCAAATATTTTTCGACATTGTACACCGGTATTACCACCGACACAGCAACGCGAGAAGTCCGCTCCGTAATACCACTTTTTCCCATCATTGACATTTAATATACAAAAATAGTAACAGTAATGATATATTAAATATTGTCATTTTAACGATTGCTCGATTTTATCTTTGTTTAACGTAAATTCCCGATAACGGAATTCCCCAGATTTATTGCCAATCAAAGCCCCCATCTTAATCAACGACTCGTTGCTTCCCATTGGAAAAATGGAACTTCTATAGGCATTATTTTTCAACAGTGGCTTTGGTAATACCTTGAAATTCAAACCATCTTTCGAATAAGCAACATATAATAACTCTGCTGTATATTTTTTCACTTCACCAACAGCTATACATAAAAAGTAATATCCATCAGCATATGTTGCCTGGATATGCCATGGAGAATTTCCATTTCCGACTCTCAACCACGGTTTATTAAGAAAATTGACGATTTTGCTTTCCCGAAAACCTGTAAAATTAATTCCATCTCCGGAAGTTCTACGAATAACATAAGACGGATCCTTACCCTTAAAACTCTTGGGACCGAGATTCAGCTCAATTTCATAACTTAAAAATTCACTTCCGTCATGGATAAAGGAAGGAGATAACAGGTGATCATCTTTGGGAGTAAAGGGTGGATTACTTGTAAAAGCAATATTCAAATTCGACCACTTTATACCATCTGTTGACGTTTGCTGTACGATAGTTCGATGTGCATTTTGCTTTAATCGGTCAAAATTGCTATTACTTAAAACGCATTTACCTTTCAATGACTGCGCAGTGATAAAACTGCCTCTATAATAAAGATAGAACTGATTATTCAAGTATACCCAATCGACATCCGACCAAAATCCCTGGATCGGATCAACCTTGTTTTCACCAAAACTTTCTGTCGGAAATGGGGCATTCATGATTGGATTGGTTAGTCCGGATGGATTTACCCAGTCAAGACCGTCATTTGATACAACAACACTTGGGTTTTCAAATTTCTTTGAATTCTGATTGGTCCCAACTGCTCCAAAATAAGGCGTGAAAACCATCCAATATTTGTAACCATTTAATTTGTTTGGGAAATAAAGAACATCTGGATGACAATAACTAGCGTTTGCGCCAGAGATATCGATAAAATCGACAGCATTTTTTAGCCCTTTAAAATTAGCATCAGCGACGGTATGGATATTGACAATCCCCTCATCATTGTCAAAAACAACCGAATCAATGGGATCAACAGTCCAAATCGGAGTTTCAACATCTTGCGCAAAAAAATCCGCTGTACGGTTGCAGGCCAAAAGGAAAATACTTCCAAATAGAAGTATCCAAAAATTACGATTCATAAATAAAAATTAAACGATAGAAACAAGAGAATGCTACTAGGCCAATAATGTTTTTCAATAAATAAAATAAGCAGACAACATACAAATGTATTTTTTTCGTTGCAAAATTAACATATTTTTATCAAAAAAAAACAACTACTTCCCTTTTGAAACTGATGAAATGAGAACACTCCGAAATCATTTTAAAAACTTATATTCCAAGACATTCACTTCGCCATTAGCAATCTAATTTACATCAAAGGTCTTTATTCTCGACAAGACACTCAACACATCCATGGAGGAAAGTAAACTGTTCACTAACTGCATACTTTTAAAAACTTCCTGTATTATTATTTGTACTCTTATTCACGCCTGCAATTGCACCGACACAATGAACCGCGGCAACGAGCGTTAATATTTATACGAAAAAAGAATCAAAAAATTCAATCATGGACAACAATAAAAAACTTTATATCATCCGACATGCCAAAGCCGAAACCATTCCGGGAATAAATGATTTTGACCGAGCACTTACCTCAGACGGAATACAGCAAGCAAAACAAGTGGCTGCTAAAATTGCAGCTAAATTGACTCTGGGCGAAAACGCTATGGTAATCAGTTCCCCTGCAAATCGTGCGCTCCAAACAACACGTGTTTTTTTAGAGGTAATGGGTTCATCTTCTTTTGACATTAAAATTGAAGAAACGATATATGAATGCACATTCAAACATATGCTATCTATTATCAATACAATTCCCGATCATATCGACCATGTATTGCTCTTTGGACACAATCCCACTTTGACCGATTTGGTCGAATACTTAACCCGAAAATCAGCCTATTTACGGACATCATCCTGCGCAGAAATAAAACTCGATACCGGTTTTACCTTTCAGATGCTCAGTGGCAATTGTGCCGATCTTATACAAATAATTGATTAATCATTCGAAAAAAATTATATGCATGATCTGATAAAAAATGAACTTGAATACAAGTTATCATAAGAAATTACAGTAGAGGCATTCATTTGCTGACATCAGGAGGAACGCTATGTAGATTGATCTAGTCGTTACAGAGCCCAAATATTAAAAAACATATTTAAGCCTCCATCATGGAGGCTTTTCACTATCTTCGTCTTATGGCGAATCAATTGCAATTTGAAAATTCACCGTACCTTAAACAGCATGCACACAATCCGGTAGATTGGATGCCCTGGGGGCCGGAAGCTTTAAAAAAAGCAAAAGACGAAAATAAACTGATAATCGTAAGCATTGGCTACTCCGCTTGCCATTGGTGTCATGTGATGGAGCGCGAAAGTTTTGAAAACTCTGCCATCGCCCAGACCATGAATAAATTCTTTGTCTCGATCAAAATCGATCGTGAAGAACGCCCCGACATTGACCAAGTTTATATGTTAGCTGTCCAATTGATGACGAATGCGGGCGGATGGCCTTTGAACTGTATCTGTTTACCAGATGGTCGCCCAATTTATGGCGGCACCTATTTTAAACCGCACGACTGGCAGAACATCCTGTTACAAATTGCTCAAATGTGGGAAGAGAAACCCGAAGTCGCGTTCGAGTATGCCGAAAAGTTAAACAACGGTATTCAACGGGCTGAAAAACTACCTATCCACTCCATTCCAGATCAGTATAGCAGGGAAGACTTACTTGAAATTGTAACACCATGGACCGAAACTTTCGATAAAAAAGAAGGCGGTTATCAAAAAGCACCAAAATTTCCGCTACCAAACAATTGGCTGTTTTTTCTAAAATATGGGGTGCTCTCAGATGATAAAGAGATCTTGAACCACGTGCATTTTACATTGAAAAAAATCGGATCTGGCGGTATATATGACCAGATTGGCGGTGGCTTTGCACGGTACTCAGTCGATCACTACTGGCATATCCCCCATTTTGAAAAAATGCTCTATGACAACGGGCAATTGCTATCCTTATATGCGGAAGCTTATCAGCAAAACCGCGATCCATTCTATAAACGAATTATCGAAGAAACGATTGCTTGGGCCGAACGGGAGATGCTTGCCTCCAATCATGGTTTCTACAGCGCTCTTGATGCCGACAGTGATGGTGTTGAAGGAAAATACTATGCATTCTCCAAAGCTGAATTTGATAGCGTACTGGGCAAAGACGCTGGCTTATTTAGTCAATACTTTAATATTACAGAATCGGGCAACTGGGAGGAAGAGCAAACGAATATTCCTATTTGCGCCATAAATGCAGATCAGTTAGCTGCAAAGGTCAATATGTCAGCTGACGAATGGGCAGAGTTTCTAAAAGATTCAAAGAAAAAATTATACGACTTCCGCGAAAAAAGAGTACGCCCGGGACTGGACCATAAACAATTGACTTCTTGGAATGCCCTATTCTTAAAAGGACTCGTAGATGCCTACACCAGTCTGGACAACATACATTTTCTGGAACTAGCTTTGAATAATGCACAATTTATATGTAATGAACTTATCCAAAACAATGGGCAATTATTGCATCAGCCAAAAGATAAAAATAGAGCGATTGCAGGCTTCCTCGATGATTATGCATTCACGGTTGAAGCGTTCATAGTATTGTATGAGGCTACATTTGACTTCAATTGGTTAACCAAAGCAAGACAGCTTGCTGACAAAGCTATTGTCTTATTTTACGATGGATCGCAAAAAACTTTTTATTATACATCGTCGGAAGCGGAGCAACTCATCGCGCGAAAAAGCGAAATCATGGATAATGTAATCCCATCTTCTTTATCAACCATGACCCGTCAACTGAAACGTCTAGGTCTGCTTTTTGATGATGAAAATTATATCGCCATATCAGACCAATTGTTGGCGAATGTATTCCCTCAAATCAAGACTTATGGTTCAGCCTATTCAAATTGGGCAATATTATTGCTAGAAGAAAGGTATGGAATCAATGAAATTGCATTGACGGGTAATAAAGCGATGGCTTTTAAACATGAGCTCGATCAATATTATATTCCAAACAAAATTGTTCTTGGCGGTACAGAAGAAAATCTTCCACTTCTAAAACATAGGGTTGGAAAGGAGACAAAAGCTTATCTTTGTAAAAATAGGACCTGCAGTCTGCCTCAGGATTCAATAAAAGCGTTAATAAATTATATTTAATAAACGGTAGCCTCGGCTTCCAAAAATCAAAATCAGATGGCTATAAAAGCAAACGACGTCGTAGCATTGACGTACAGACTTCACACAGTAGAAAACGGTGAAAAAGTTTTCGTTGAAGAAACAACTGCAGAACAACCTTTAGATTTCTTATATGGTGTAGGTATGATGTTGCCTAAATTTGAAGAAAACATCGCAGATTTAAACATTGGTGATAAAATTTCATTTGAATTGGCACCTGATGATGCTTACGGTCAAAAAGACGAAAGAGCATTCGCACAGTTACCAGTAGATATGTTCAAAGAAACAGGATTACCTCCAGTGGGAGAAGTATTACCTTTGCAAGACAACCAAGGAAACCAATTCCGCGCTGTGGTAGCTGAAGTTACTCCAGAAATTGTTGTTGCTGACTTAAACCACCCAATGGCTGGTAAAACATTAAATTTCGATATCGAAATCTTAACTGTACGTCCTGCTACTGAAGAAGAATTGTCTCATGGACACTCACATGGTGTAGACGGTACACAAGGTCACTAATCGTGGCCTTGATAAATGCATAAAATAGGGCGCCAAAATGGCGCCCTATTTTATTTATAACTTTTTAAAAAATTATCCTGTCTTCAAACACACTCGATATGTTGACATTTGCGGAAAAAGTAGTTTTATTTAATAAACAACTTCATTATAAGGGAAACCTACCTTCAGGGTTCAATGTCATTAATCCCTACCTCGATAATCCCGAGACATTGGTGGTGATGGAACAGTTTTACAAAAAATTTTACCAGGATAACTTACAAAGAAAATTCATTATAGGCATTAATCCGAGCAGACATGGCGCAGGAGTAACGGGTGTTCCTTTTACCGACACGAAAAGATTAGCTAGCGCATGTGGAATAAAAATGCATTCAGCACATACCCATGAAATATCCTCTGTTTTCATGTATGATATGATCGAAGCCTATGGAGGACCAAGTATTTTCTACAAACAGTTTTATATCAATTCACCTTTTCCACTGGCAATTGTCCGTGAGACAAATCCCAACAACTGGATCAATGCAAACTACTATGACGATAAGCAGCTTTTTGAAATGGTGAAGCCATTTATGGTTGAATCCCTAAAACAACATATCGCTATGGGGCTCGAAACAGAGGAAGTATTTGTCCTTGGAAAGAAAAACGCAACCTTCCTCGCAAAAATCAACAAAGAAGAGAAATTATTTGGAGAGATGATTATTCTGGATCATCCCCGCTATATCCAACAATATAAATCAAAGGACAAACAACACTATATTGACAATTATATCCGATTATTAAGTGGACTATAAAATATGGATAAACATGTTAATTAACTGATAAACAAAATCTGTTGTGTTAATAAGTAGTATCAGCTTTTAAGAAGATATTTGCTTTTATATAATCTCCATTGTAAATTCATATCAATAGGTAACCTATATACTGTTTTACCGTTATTATTTTTAATCAGAGAGTCCGTGTTCTATACGCTATTTCATTCTCCTTCGACAATTATTCGAGGCCTCTTCGGGCCTTATTCGTACTTGCTAGCACATAAGAGTGTTTTCCAACAGCCTTGTTACCGCCTTATCTCCGAGTCTAACTCGGACTCACCACGGACACATGTCGCGCTCACCACAGATTCATCTCGACTAGGGGGTGGAGTGGTATCGAAGCAGATACGATGCTGCATCGAACCTCCATTGAAGCAGCAGTTTTAAACCCATACCAAATTCGAAAAAGATCCTTACCCGCGTCACTGATAAAAATAGCCAATGCAATTTTCATAATAAGCTTTTACTAGCTATTATGAATTTAATAATTGTTGGCAAAAGCCAATTTCAAATCTCCCAAAAATAAACAATTATTTGGCTTTCAGTATTTTAATTTGCAAATTCAAAATATGGCTATACTAGAGAACGGAAATCTAAAAGGCTTGGTTGGAAACCTTGTCTTTCGAAAATCAAATGAAAAAACTATTGTGCAGACTGCCCCAGGGCGTAAAACAAAACAAACGAAGGGCACAAAATCAGCTGCTACAGATTTTGGTCATGCGAGTACTGCAGGATCCCGCATACGACATGTAATGGGAGAAGTTCACCTCAAATTGCACGATAGCAATATGCACAATCGCCTCATCAATCAGTTGAAAAGAGTCACCCGCCCAAATAGAGCGCCTCTGGGTGAAAAGACGATTCGAGGCGGAAAGATCGATCGGATAGTAAACTTTCAATTCAACGACAAATGCCATATGCATGACTACATGCATTTTGATCCAGAAATAAAATTGTTGGATAAAAAACAAATTGCCATAAAGTTCCCAAAATTTGACATGCAAAACGATATTCATCGTCCAAAACACTGTAATCTCATGAAGATAAATCTGATGATTGTCGTATTTAATTTCGAAAAACAGATCTATGTCCGTAGCCACAAACACCAAATTCCGTTGAGCTTACAGGCAGATCCTAGAACTGTTGAATTGGAAGAATTACGATTTGATGTGAACGATCGAGATGCTGAGACCGTACTTATTGGAATGAATATCGAATACTATGAAAGATTTCGCGAAGATTATGCCCTGCTAAATAGTAAAGATCTGCATCCTGCGGCAATTGTCGGTGCATTTATTATTGAATTTTAAAAGCAAAATATAGACATAGGCACTATAGAGAAAGAAATACCTTAATTGTTTATTATTGATATCACCAAAGAGGCGATTCGATTAAACACGCTATTACAATTTCTCAATCTCCTCAATTGACAATCCTATAATATCAGCTATGACCTTGGAATCAAAACCGCTCTTCAACATCTTTAAGGCTGAGATTCGCTTCTCAGCTTCAGCCTTCGCTCGTTCCTCTTGCCGACCTTTTTCTATTCCCTTTTCCATGCCTTTTTTAATGCCTTTTTCCATGCCTATACGTTCCGCTGTAAGGCGAATGCTTTCCGCATCTCTTTTATCCTTAAGGCTCAATTCATATGCTTTCATATCTTCTGAATTTAGATTTGACACCTCTCCTATGTCAAAGATAAGACCAAAGACACGCTTATCCAAAAATTTCGGTATTTCATTGAGTTTAGACATATCTTTGAAAAGATAAAGCCACATGTCCATAAAACTTTTTATCTCAACCTCCTCTTTGCGAAAATTAGGCAAACAAAGAAGTTTAAAGCCTAACTTATCGTAAAACTGTTCACCTTTCTCACGATCACAAAGTACCACATCATAATAGTATCGATCATTATCAATGTTATCCAATGCAAAATTAAGAATACCAATGAAATAAACTTCTGGTAACTCATAGGTATTTCCGCTATGTCCGCGTGGAACTAATGTATGTATAAGACGCGAGCTGTAATAAACCATACGATCACGGAAAAAATCTTGGGGAAGTTGTTGCATTTCGATAATGAAATGACTATTGTCATCACTGGTACAATAGAGGTCAAAAATGACTTTACGATTGTGTTCCTGTTCACCACTACGCTCTGTGGGACGATATTCCAGATCGCGAATAACTTTTTCCCCAGCAAATAGGCCGTTAAAGGAAATGGATCAGATTTTCTTTACCACTTCTTGGGCCAAAGTACAGTTTCATGCCAAAATCGGTACACATATCCACATATTTGCCCAATGAAAGGCGACTATGCAGGCTTCTAGCAACTTCAATAGATGCTCATAAGTTTTTAGCGGAGTATCATCTACGGTCCATTCATATAAACTTTCATTTCTCGCTATACATTCTTTGTAATCATCAAAAAGATTCAGCCAAGACGATAAATCCATTTGCAAAAAAAAATTCTGAAAGGCACCGTGAAGTTTTGCACCTCTTCTCGGTTTAACTGGGTAAAGTTATAATCGAAATGTGCCAAATGATGATTGAGCTTTTCGTCATCCTGATGCCGATATTTTTTCAAACAGCGATAAGGGTTTTTTAGCCATTTAATATCTATCCATTCTTCTTCATAGTTCAACCGCTTTTTATGGTGTAAAAAATAGTGACATCCCTTAACGAGCAGAATAAGTTTATCTAAAGTCGTCGTTAATTGACGCTGCTCTTCATCCGTTTTTTGAGATCTGGATGTTAGTTCTTGGAATAAATTCCATAGTCTTTCGCGAAACGACTCAAAGCTTTCAAACTCAAAAGCCTCTACTATTCCGCCCTCTAAGAAGAACCACTGGGGCTCTAATTCACATTCCGGATTTTTGAGATATAAATTGTCCATAATATTACATTTTATTTTCTACCTTATCAGCGATATTGATTTGTTTTAGTGTTTCCGCTTAGCCTTTAGTTAACCAAACATTTGATTGATCTGCTTTTTGGAATACATAGGCAGTCCATATTCGCAAGCAAGAAAAAATTTATTAGCAGCCTCCGTTGTTTAGCAGTAGCTGAGTTATGATGGGAATAGCTTAACATCCACATAAAGTCGTTTAACAGTTTTTCTACTTTAACATGGAGTATCGCACATAACATTCTGAGATTACTTGGAATATCCAATTTGAGGTCTCTAACCTTTGAACCATACATTTCGTCGATTTCGGCATACTTATGATACATGTCTACCGTTACCTTTCTTCTTCATATCAAGTCTATTTTGATTTGCACAAATAAACACATCTCTATCTACGTACCGAACCAAAACCACTTGTAAAATACCTAGCATAGTTTGTATCACACTAGGATTTCTTGTTTTGTACCATCTAAAGATATTTCGTATCTTAAACACTTAATATTTGCTAACTTTGGATTTATGAGTACAACCAGCACCACAAACCATATAGGAAGAAAAATCTGTCGTATCCGCGAACTTAGGGGAATGAAACAAGAAGCTTTAGCATTCGAATTAGGTGTAAGTCAACAAGCTGTATCCAATATGGAACGTAGTCCTGAGATAGAAGTAAGTGTATTGGCTCAGGTAGCGGCAGCATTAGGCGTTACGCCAGAAGCCATTGAGAATTTTGATGAAGAAGCAGTGTTTAATATTATAAATAACACTTTTACAAGCCACGACACATCTACACTAAATGCAATAAATATACATCCGAACTTTAATCCGCTTGATAAACTCATCGAAGCATATGAAGAAAATAAAAGGCTCTACGAACGCCTTTTAGAAGCCGAAAAAGCTAAGGTGGAGTATTTAGAAAGGCTGCTAAAGAATCAATAATCCATTATCTAAAGCGATTTGATATGGAATGTTATCAGACGGAATTAATGATATAAATCCACGAAGTTTATGAAAAGCGGAGAATAAGCAGTTTATTCTCCGCTTTTTTGCGATAAATAACCCACATATTTACCGCATATACTTTAGAGATCGATGAAAATTAATTGCTAAACAATTTCAGCCTGATTAAAAAGTTTAGAAATAAATATTATTTCAGACTCTCCAATCTACTATAGACCATTGCCTTAAAAGTTCGTTGATGGCTCGACCACGCGTCTGGCTTGAACAATATCTTAATGACATCGCTTTCATAATTATCGGTTATCTTGAGAATCAGTTGTTCAAGTGCGGATGGATCCGTACGATAATCAATCTGTACATTAGCTGCGATAGCACGCAAGAATCTTAGCTTATCGTGGGCATAAAGATATTTCCAAAATTTCAGCAGTACAGAAGGACGAACACGATAATCTATCACCTCAAGCATTTTTTTATAATTCTTTTCATATTCCAATATCCTGAAATACAGCTCATCATACCCTGCATATTCCATATTATTGCGAAGCATACTCAATGTCCTCGTCCTAAATTTCTTATTGAGCTCTTCATCGTTGGAATGATCCATGATAAAAACGTAATCAACAATATTCGGAGCACTTGAAAATTTTTCCATTTTAATAGAGGCAAGCTTGCTAAAATCTCCACTATTCGCGTATATGTCCTCTAAAATCTCCAAAAAAGGATCATTATAAGTTGAATTTACATTGCCAGCGATCACCCTGTTGCAATAATCAATCGCTTTGTTGGGATCATGACCTCTTATTGCTTCTATTAATTTCAAATTATACTTAGCTTCCCATTGGCGGGGTACAAAATAATCAGCACTGTCGTCAAACATATTATTCTCAAGCAATACATCTAAAAAGAAGCTATCAACCGCTACGGACATGTGATAGCGCCCTTCTAACAGGGAGATGATCAGATCTTTTATTTTGTCGGCCAGTAAACGTTTCCGTTCTATGGAAGAACTTTCATAGATCTGTATAAACAACTCCAACATACCCCCCTGTGCGTTTTCCGCCGCCCACATTTTATCCCAATACGCATTGGTCAATGCGACCCACTGTATGTCAGAATCAACATGAGCAATGATTCCAGCGATTTTCAAATTTCCGGTTTCAATAAACTTTCTAAAACGCGTACCGGTATAGAAAACGCTATATTCAAGATCTAAAACAGTATTGTAGACTGCCGACAACAGATGGATGATCTTTTCATTTCCTATATTCAAGGCTAAATACTCCCAAAAAGGCTCAAGTGCCTTTTCCCATAATTGTACTATTTTTTTAACTTCTGACGCTTCTATCTTCTTCCGCTTGCCTACTACTGAAACAACAGTATCTTTTAAAATCTTAGCGACATCTGTCTCTTTATATTCCTGCTTATTTTTCCCGAATTTCATCAGAAACTGTAATTCAATATCTTTATTGGATTTGAAAAGCTCCAACAGCCAGGAGGCTAACACTTCCTGTTCTAACATGAGTAGTAGTTGTTCACTTTCCTTCACCTTCTTTCCCTTGGCTGGCTTACTGCTTTTTTTCGTAGCTGAAGGGCTCTCCTTTTCTGACGAGAGCATCAGAAGTATGGCGATCTGATGTATACAATAACTATCCCTACGCCCACAGTCGCAAGAATGACCGACAACAACTTCTTTATCCAACTGGACATTAATATCATAAGATTCCTCCCCCTCATCTACATAAGCCACAAAATTTCCTTTTACCTCAACTTCTTCCAATTCACGAACGATGAGTTTTTTAGCTTGTGTAAGCTTAGTTTCACTCTGTTTAGCTAAGATCTGTGCTATTCTCATTTTGATTTTTATTTCTACCCAACTAGTTATTGCTATCACCTGTCACCGACATACCATCGCTCATTCCAACCGTCTTAGTGCGCGCATACTAATTTATATTCTCTTTCTCCCATAGACATATAGGACAGTAAGCTTCTTAAAGTTTTGTCGCCCGTAACATTTCCCTTTTTCCAGGTGCGCCGGGAGCCTTCTCAATAGAAAAGCCCAAAGATTTCATACTACGTTTAAGATTACCCGTAATCGCATAAGTCACAAAGACTCCCCCCGGTTTAACAAATTGCGCGACATGTGCTAATGCCGCATCGTTCCACATTTCGGGCTGATGTATGGCAGCAAAAGCATCAAAATACACGACGTCAAATTGTTTTTCTGTTTGAAAATCCATCAATAAAGTATGAGCAATAGTGAGTCGTAAACGTTCATGAACTTGCACCTCCTGCTGCAATGCTACTTCATAGCAATTCAGGTAAGCTGACCACACAGTTGGATTCACGGTCTCGTTATATCCTGTCTCGGCAATGGTCGTAAGTGGCAAAGGGAAACCTTCAATTCCTACATAGTCTATCTGAAATGGCCTGTCCCGAATGAAATCGGCTGTCTGAAGAAAGTTAAGTCCGGTACCAAATCCTACTTCCAGGATAGCAACATCCGAAGCCCCTGTCTTTTGCACATAGTGATCCAAACCTGTTTTGATAAAAACATGCTTACTTTCCTGTACGGC
The DNA here is from genome assembly GCF_002429765.1 of Sphingobacterium sp. UBA5996. Classification (NCBI taxonomy): domain Bacteria; kingdom Pseudomonadati; phylum Bacteroidota; class Sphingobacteriia; order Sphingobacteriales; family Sphingobacteriaceae; genus Sphingobacterium; species Sphingobacterium sp. UBA5996. Next base: position 377,983 of record NZ_DJAS01000003.1, on the reverse strand, counting down.
CCCATGCGTTGAATGATAACATTCGCCGATCTCGGCATTGTACAATGTCTTCGAGCCATCTCCGGTCGTTACAAAATTCATTTTTCTCATACTCATTATTAAAAATCTAATAACCTTATCTCCCTCCCCCAACAAGACATCAATAAGGTCTTCATGAATCTTCGGACACACTCGACACAAAACGCCTCCATATTCCACCTTTCTCCCTGCAACCGCGACGGTATGCTATCAGAAGATTCGTTCAAAGATAAAAAGCCAGTTCGAATAAACTCCAATTAATCTTTATCAAAGCGTAAAATGAAAATAATGGATAAAAAGATTATTTTAGCGCCGTAAACACGAAACAATCACTGAACCTAATGGCATACTCGGCAAAAACTTTTATACAGAACTACGGCAGCATCTTACTGCTGCTTCTTGGCATCAGTATCGGAAGTTTAATTGGCATCTTTTTCCCACATTTTGTGGATAACCTTAAGCCAATTGGGGATATCTTTCTAAACCTGCTCTTCGTCAGTGTTATACCCTTGGTCTTTTTCGCAATAGCTTCATCTGTCGCCAATATTGAAGGTGACAGTGTGTTGGGCAGAATTATTGGCATGATGTCATTCGTATTTGTTCTCGGTATTGTCGTTGCAGGAGTATCGACCATATTCTTCCTCTACCTATTTCCCGTAGACGCTCCGCTCGCCATCGAACAGGCAAACAATATCATGGATACAGCCATTCATGATTCCTGGGGTGAAAAAATGGTTCGATTCCTGACTGTTAGTGAATTTTCCAGTCTCTTATCCCGGCAGAATATGCTTGCCTTTGTGATATTCTCATTTTTAGTAGGCATCGCCACACGCAGATCTGGCGCTTCCGCTGATATATTCCGAAAATTCATCAACTCCGGAAATGCCGTCATGGGCAATTTACTGGTCATGGTCATGAAACTGGCTCCGATAGGTCTCGGCGCTTACTTTGCCTATCAAGTCGGTACCCTTGGCCCACAGCTGTTTGGCTTCTATGCCAAACCCATTGGCCTCTATTATATCTTTGGGGTACTCTACTTCTTCATAGTATTTAGTGTTTTTGCCTTTCTTGCATCTGGGCTCAAAGGTGTCAAACGCTATTGGAAAAACAATATTTTACCTTCGCTGACTGCCCTCAGCAGCTGCAGCAGTCTTGCGACCATGCCGGCCAACTTACTGGCAGCAAAACAAATTGGCATACCCGATACGGTAGCCAGCGTCGTCATCCCTTTGGGCACGACCTTACATAAACATGGTTCCGCCATCGCCTGTATCTTTAAAATTTACATTGCGCTGCTGTTGAGTGGACAAGAGTTCTTTGAACCAAGCAATATGATCATGGCGGTGGGGATCACTTTGTTGGTCAGCATCGTTGCCGGCGGTATTCCAAACGGGGGATATATCGGTGAGATGCTCATCATATCGGTTTATCAAATGCCGACTGAGGTCATTCCTTCAATTATGATCATTGCGACATTGGTAGATCCGTTGGCGACGATGCTCAACGCGACCGGCGATACGGTCGCGGCAATGCTTACTACTCGGCTAATCGGACAAAAATTGGCAGATCCTGTAGTAGCAAATCAGGTTTAAAACCTGAAAATACAAGTTATTCAGCCCAAGGTCAGTCCATGGGTTAATATCAGTGGAAATGGTCTTTGCCAAATGCACTAAAAGCGGTAGGCAAAGAATAACTGTCCGTATTGATGTCGATGGAATACAGACTTAAGCTCCTTGGAATTGAAAATATAATTAATGCCGTAATTAACCTTATGGTCAGACCAGTTGAATCCGACGCGATGACTGAGCATCCAAGGTTCAATCTGATATAATCCACCAATCGGATCATCTTTCCCCATTCCCCCTTGTATAGTGGAATTATAAAAAACCCGCGTCAAACTAGGCTGATAGACAAAATACCATTCCTTTTCGTTGTTACTTCTGGCCTGCGTCAGATGTCCACGGGTAAAGGTCGAAGCATGGTACGATTTGAGTTTACCTGCACGTATCGGAATTCCTGCCTCGATATTGGTGTTGTTCATGCCCAGCACACCTCTTCCCATCACGCCAAGATCGAAGGACTGCGAATCATTCCGGTAAATTCCTTTAAGATATTTAGCCTGCATATCCACACCAAATGCATTGCGCAACTCCGTTTCCCAACCTGTGGCCTCATACAGTCCAAAAAGATGATGAATAAACTTCTGTGCTTCTTCACCATACGATCTGGAGCCGATTTGCCCAAATTCCACCTTTACTTCTATAACTTGATCCGCCTTTAGAAACCGCGTTGCACCTGCGCTTAAATAAAGGTAACCTGCAAAAGGCCGGTCATATGTCCTATTTTGCCGACGATAGTCCAGCATGCTAACACCGTTATAGATTCGTTGTCCAAGTTCAAAGTCCAATACAGTATTGGAGATCTCCGCGTTGCTCCCATTCCGTATTGCCACGCGATAATTGACATTGATACCATTCGTATAATACCTATCCTGCCCCACCAAGAGGTAAACATCATTATCGTTTTGAATGGAAAGTTCCTGATTACGGAATTTCACCTGCCCAAACACAAGAAAACACGAAGATAAAAGGGGCAACAGGAGCCCTAAGGATCGCAAACCAACACTCATATTAACAGGCAATTGTAAAATTCACGCGAAATCATTGGAACCAAAAAAGCAAATCATACATCAAATTATTGAAAAGCATTGGTATACGTCATATTTTTCAAACTAATTTAAACTATTTAGAATAGATATAAATAATATGGAAAAGTTGCATTATTCCTTTCTTAGCGAATCTATTTGTAATTTTGCATTCGATTAGGTGTCAAATGTAAGAAATTCGGGATTTTTATAAGAAGTAATCTAAATATTTTACCCAGTTAACATCGTCACCAAGAACAACGAAACCGAGTGAAACGATTTATGTTTTCGATGGAATCAAACACTTATAAATAAGTAAATACAATGAAAAAAAGTTCAATTATTCTAATCGCTATCATCGCTGTCGCCATTGCCATGATACTTGTTATCTACACCGATTCAAGTACGTATTCGACATTTACCGAAGCTAAGGAAAAGAAAACCGAACTGTACGTGGTAGGTCAATTAAATAAGGAAAAAGCGCTTCATTATGACCCTAAGACCGACGCCAACAGATTCTCGTTTTTCATGTACGACAATGATGGTACAGAGTGTGAAGTGATTTTTAAGGGTGCCAAACCTCAGGATATTGAACGTTCAGAGCAAATTGTATTGACCGGTAAAATGGATGGAAATGTGTTTAGGGCAAGTAAGATCTTAATGAAATGTCCGTCAAAATATAACGATAAATCGGTCGTTACCGAGATCAATGCGACTGCTTTCAATAATTAATTCGTAAAATCAATTTTCAATGGACGTTAATTACGTTGGTGAGCACCTGCTACCCGGGCAGATCGGACAGTTCTTTATTGTTCTTTCTTTTGGTGCCGCACTTTTATCTTGTATCGCTTATTTTTTCGCGACTAAAACTCCTGAAGAAACTTCATGGAAAAAAATTGCTCGCATCGCATTCTGGGTTAATGCTGTCTCAGTCGTAGCTGTCGGCGCAACTTTATTTTATATTATTTACAATCACTATTTTGAATATAATTACGCTTTTGCACACTCTTCGAGAGACTTACCGACTTATTATATCATTTCCAGTTTCTGGGAAGGGCAGGAAGGAAGCTTTTGGCTATGGACATTCTGGCAAACCGTATTAGGCGCAGTATTACTATTTAAAGCCAAAAGCTGGGAAACGTCCGTCATGACCTTCGTGATGTTGTGTCAGGCATTTTTAGCCTCGATGATTATAGGGATTGAGTTACTGGGTTTACGCATCGGAAGCTCTCCATTTATCCTCCTGCGCGATGCAATGGATTTCCCTATCCTAAAGGAAGCAAACTATTTGTCCCTACTTAAAGACGGTAATGGTCTAAACCCTTTGTTGCAGAACTACTGGATGGTAATTCACCCGCCTACACTGTTCCTTGGCTTTGCTTCTATGATTGTTCCTTTTGCTTATGCAACGGGCGCCCTTTGGACCAAACGTTACAAGGAATGGATCAATGCTGCACTTCCCTGGGCACTATTTGCTGTGATGATTTTAGGAGCTGGTATTATCATGGGTTCATTCTGGGCTTACGAAGCACTTAACTTCGGCGGCTTCTGGGCTTGGGATCCCGTAGAAAATGCATCCATTATTCCATGGTTTACGTTGATTGCAGCGGTACACGTCATGGTCGCTTACAAAAATTCTGGCCATTCTTACTTCACCGCTACTTTTTTAGCGATGATCAGCTTTGTACTGGTGATTTATGCCTCTTACCTCACGCGAAGTGGTGTTCTCGGAGAAACTTCAGTACACTCTTTTACCGATTTGGGAATGAGTGGACAACTGATTTTGTTCAATGTCGTATTTTTAGTTATCATGGTGGTATTTCTGACAGTTAAAAAGAAAGAAATGCCGATAACAGAAAAGGATGAGGATATCTATTCAAGAGAATTCTGGATGTTTATCGGCGCTTTGGTATTAACTGTTGCTTGTGCACAGATCATCGCTTCAACATCAATTCCGGTATTTAACAAGATCTTTGGAACCAAAGTAGCCCCGCCTTTAGATCCGATACAACATTATAACAAATGGCAATCAGGCTTTGCTGTTATCGTTATGATCCTAACCGGATTTACGCAATTTTTAAAATATAAACGTACCGACAGCCGCAAGTTTTTGGCGTCTACTGTGGCATCATTGGTCGTGTCTCTTATATTAACCGCTGGTGTAGTTTATTTGACGAAGACCTATACCAACCTGATCTATATTTTAATCACCTTCGCAAGTATTTTCTGTATTTTGGCTAATATCCGCGTATTGGGAGATGCTGTCAAAGGTAAATGGAAGCTTGCGGGCTCTTCCGTAGCGCATATTGGTTTCGGACTTTTGCTGATCGGTGCCATGATCGCTGCAGCAACCAACGAGGTCATTTCTGTTAACAATACAGGATACATCGCTGTATCAGGGTTTGACAAAGTTGAGAAACCCGGCGAAAATTTATTCTTGACCGAGGGTGAACCGGTACAGATGGGCGAATACAAAATCACCTATATCGGCGACAGCATCGTTGCTCCAAATACGTTTTATAAAATAAAATATGAACGAATCGACGAAGAAACGGGAAAAGTAAAGGAGCAATTCGTTCTGCAACCTTTTGCTCAAAACAATGCAAAAATGGGTGGTTTGATTGGCACGCCAGCGACCAAACATTATATTACACATGATGTTTATACACTGATTACTGCTGCGGCAGCTGAAAGTCAGGCTACACATGCGAAAGTTTCGGCAGAAGAGAAAACTGGTTTCGAAGACTACGAGGAGCCAGCGACATATCAGGTAAATATCGGCGATACGCTACGCTATCGTAATGGCTATTATGTCATTGAAGGCCTAAATAAAGAAGCTCACCTAGAGAAAATTCCAAAGGGTCCCAATGATGTCATGGTTGGATTGAAAATAAAAGTATTTTCCGCCGATAACAAACAATATGAGGTACAACCTATCTACCTTATTAAAGATGGCGGGGTTTATGACTTCAATAAAGATGTCAATGAACAAGGACTTAAATTCAGATTTACGGGTATTAAGCCCGACAAAGATAAACTGGAAATTATGGTTTATCAAAAACCCCTTCCAGAAAAAAAATGGGTCGTATTTAAAGCCATTAAATTCCCTTACATAAACTTTTTCTGGTGTGGCACAATTGTCATGACAATTGGCTTTATCATGTCCATTGTGAGAAGAAATAAAGAGGAAAAACGAAAAGCATTGAAATAATGAACATTGTGATCTTAGGAAGCGGAAATGCAGCCACACACTTCGCACGACAGTTTCAAAAAATAGGACAGCATATCGTTGAGATCTATAGTAAAACAAAGGCCAATGCAGACGCATTGGCCTTTGATCTTCATTGCGCGGCAATTGACCAGCTGTCTGAACTTGACTTAAATGCCGACCTTTACCTCATTGCAGTCGCGGATCAAGCTATCATACCGATAGTAGAAACGCTCCCTGAAAACTTAAAAGGAATTGTTATCCACTGTTCAGGCGCAACAGATCTGGCCGTACTCAGTAGATTTAAGAACGCCGGTGTCATCTATCCACCACAGTCTTTATCTAAAGATAAAGCAGTCGATTTCTCCACCGTTCCGCTTTGTGTTGAGGGTAATACGGATGAAAATAGCGCAATGCTGCTCCAGCTCGCACGCAAATTAAGCCCGCAAAGCATATACTGTACCTCACACCAGCGTTTAGCGATTCATCTTGCTTCGGTCATGGTCAATAATTTTTCGAACATCCTCTATCAGATGGCGTATGAGCTCCTCAACGAAAACAACTTATCCTTTGATCTGATCAAGCCAATCATCCGGGAGACGGCAGAAAAAGCTCAAAATCATATTCCGATAACAGTTCAGACAGGACCAGCCATCCGGCAAGACAGCACAACAATGCAAAAACATTTGCAATTTATTAGCAATAAACCAGATTTACAGCAAATCTATCAACTTTTATCGCAGGAGATTACTAAAAGAAAATAGTTTGTTAGAAACGGTTATAAACTTATCAAAACTTACTCCAAACGGGTAAATATATCTATTTACTTAGGGAACTTTAGTACATTTGCTTCGTCCAAAAGCGCGTTTTGGAATGCTAATTGAGTACTATAATAATCAGTTGGGCTAAAATTAAAAATAGCGAATCAAAAATAAATAATCGTATTTTCTATGGAAGTTAGAAAACTCATTCTTTCAATAATGATAGTGATTAATTTGATCATCTTATCATTTGGATTTATATTTACATCAAGCTGGTTTTGGCTGCTCATCATACCATTTCCGCTGCTATTGATAGCACTATATCATAGTTTCCAAACCAAACATGCCATCTTGCGCAATTATCCTTTGGTTGGATATTTCCGTTATGTTTTTGAATCAATTCGTCCTGAATTGAGACAGTATTTTTGGGAATCAGACATGGATGGACGTCCTTTTAACAGAAGACAGCGTTCGATCGTATACCAGCGTGCAAAAAACCAACGCGAAACTGTCGCATTTGGTATGCAAACTGATCCGCAGGCTGTCGGGAACGAATGGGCAGCGCACTCTGTTTTCCCTTGTCATATCGAGAACCACGACCTCCGCACTACGGTTGGAAACTCGGCTTGTAAAAAGCCTTATAGTTTAAGTGTGTTCAACATTTCAGCAATGAGTTACGGCGCTTTAAGCAAAACCGCGATAACGGCCTTAAATAAAGGTGCTGCACTTCAAAATTTTGCTCACAACACCGGTGAAGGGGGGATCAGTGACTATCATAACAATGGCGGTGATTTAATTTGGCAGGTCGGTACAGGTTATTTTGGGTGCCGTAATAAAGAAGGAAAATTTGATGCCGAACTTTTCAAGGAGAAATCAAACCGTGAAAACGTGAAGATGATTGAGTTGAAACTCTCACAAGGTGCTAAACCAGGTCATGGAGGTATCCTTCCAGCTGCAAAAAATACACCTGAGGTTGCTGCCATTCGTCACGTTATTCCGGGAACAGACGTTATGTCACCTCCAGCCCATAGTGCATTCTCTTCGCCAACAGAAATGATGCACTTCATACAGCATATGCGTGAATTGTCTGGTGGAAAACCCATCGGTTTTAAGATCTGTATCGGAGATAAACATGAGTTTATGGATATCTGTCATGCGATGCAAAATACACAGATTTTTCCAGATTTTATCTCTGTAGATGGATCGGAAGGTGGTACCGGAGCAGCGCCACTTGAGTTTACGGACAATTTAGGTATGCCGCTCTATGACGCACTGGCGTTTGTCACAAAAACCTTAATTTCCTTCGGTCTAAAAAAACATATCAAAGTGATCGTATCCAGCCGTATCGTCACTGGATTCGACATTCTAAAAGTTATCGCCCTAGGAGCAGATGCATGTTATAGCGCGCGCGGTATGATGTTCGCTTTGGGTTGCATCCAGGCACTGAAATGTAATGAAGACGTTTGCCCAGTTGGCGTGGCGACACAACAACCACATCTCTACAAAGGACTAGACGTGAACGATAAATATGTGCGTGTCGCTCAGTTCCATCGTAACACCTTACGTGCTACTGTCGAAATTATGGAAGCTTGCGGATTCAAAACACTGTCTGATGTATCGGCAGATAAATTTTATCGTAAAGTAGATGCGATACGGACACTAAGCTTTCAGGAAATTTATTTCGGAAATGAAGGTAAATTGGTCAACAGCCGCACAGATTTCGAAAGTAAGCTGTTCGAAGATTAAGCGATATTGTTTAAATAAAACAGAAAGTCCCCTATGTAAAATCAGCATAGGGGACTTTTTTATGGCTTGCTTATTCAGGAGCCGAACATAAAAACTATTCTAGATTAAAGAGTACACGATGTAAAATCGTATTTGAGACAGCAATCTGATCATCGTTCAGCCCTTCCAAGGCCTGTTCAATTGTATTTCTAGCTTGCTTCATGCCCTCATCCTTCATCTTTCTTCCCGTTTTTGTCAAATAGATCAGATTAGAACGTCTATCGTTTTTATCATTCACGCGAATAACCAAATTGACCCGTTCCAAATTATTTATTAGCCGAGTCACGCTCGGCTTGTCTCGAAATGTACGAATAGCTAACTCTTGCTGGGTAAGCCCCTCCTCTACCCAAAGGTTATACATGATACTCCATTGTTCAGAAGTAATGCTTAAACCGGCCTCCCGGAGATTACGCTGTAACCTTCGCATAACTGCAATGGAATATTTACCCGTTAGGAAATTATAAAAATACTCTTGTGATACTAAATCTTGGTGCAACATATAATAATGGTTATGGTTGTTTACGCAACTTATTATAGCAATAAAATGCTGTCTTTCATATGGTGTAAAAAAAAGCTAAACGTATTGTGGCTAATAGTTAGCCTAAATTACGCTTTAGTATAGCTTCTTCAAACAAAATTTATCAACATGTCATCAGTAGATGTTGATAAATCATCAAAATTTGATTTATGCCAGATTGAATTTAGCAAATAAAAAGTATACGACCAAAATTATTGCTTGCAATTATACCTAATTAAAAGGGAGTTAGCTGATAGTAAACGAATCAGAGTCTTTCAAGAAAGGGAATTTCTCACGAGCTTCCAGTAAATCATTGGGATTTAAGGTAAATGTATATAAGTCTTCATCTTCCGGTTTGTAATACACTACATCCCCTAAAGGAGATATACACATCGAACCGCCAGAATAATAAACATCATTACCGTCATGCCCAACGCGGTTTACACCAACAACATAGGCTTGATTTTCTATCGCACGTGCTGGAATAAGGGCTCTCCAATGCGCAGATCGCTTGTCAGGCCAGCTGGCCGTATATACTAAAATATCATATGCACCATTTTGATTTTTAGACCAAACAGGGAATCTAAGATCATAACAGATCATTGGACAAATTTTCCAGCCTTTGATATCTACTAAAATGCGTTCATTGCCCGGTTCGAAGTATTCATTTTCTTTCGATAATCCAAAGAGATGGCGTTTGTCATATTTTACATATTTGCCATCCGGAAACATCCACACAAAACGATTATAATATTTCCCACCATCTTCAATGATTAAAGAACCTGCGACAACACAATTAAGCGAACTAGCCATCTCAAATAGCCATCTTGTGGTAGGTCCGTTTGCGGGTTCGGCACATTTCTTAACATTATTGGTGAAGCCTGTATTAAACATCTCAGGAAGAATAATAACATCCGTTTTTTCGCGCAATGCAGAAAGCCTCAACGCGAGATTATTTAGATTCTTCTCTATATTTTCCCAGAATAGGTATGCTTGAAATACGGTGATCTTTAAAGGCTCCATGAACGTAATCTAAAAATTTACTTAATTATTTTATAATAAAATAACCATTTAACGGCAAGATACAAATTTTAAAAGAATTAATACTTATTGCTGCCGCACCAAAAGGTTATTTGCTAAAACTAATAACGGTTCCTTGCGATGATTTGGTACATTTAAAGCTTCCATTTTTTCAAAAGCCCGCTGTGTATAGCTATCCTTAAGTTTATCAGCAGCTGCTTTAATTTCATATTTCCCATACAACGCAAGCATATCCTTTATTTTTGATGGAGTATCCTCAGCAGGAGCTTCCAACAAATTCTTCAAAATGGGTTTATCTTCTTGCGAAATCACGGCCATCAGCTTCACCAATAAAAACGTCTTTTTATTGATCAGAATATCACCACCAACGATCTTTCCAAAGGTTTCCGGATCGCCGTAAGCATCCAAAATATCATCTTGTAACTGGAATGCTAAACCCACATTCTCACCAAAATCGTAAATCAGTTGCTGTTGCTGTTCATCTGCTCCTGACAGAATAGCACCTAATTGCAATGCTCCACCCAATAACACGGAAGTTTTCAGGCGGATCATCTCCAAATATTCAGCCATCGATAGCGAACTCCGACTTTCATAATCCATATCCAATTGTTGGCCCTCACATACTTCCATGGCAACTTTACTTAAAATTTTCAACGTTGCAGGTAGATAAACGGGATTACATTTTGAGATTTCCTCATAGGCTTTAACCAACAATCCATCTCCAGATAATATGGCAATATTCGCATCCCATTTCTCGTGAACTGTCGTTTTACCTCTTCTTAAGGGAGCCTTATCCATTAGGTCATCGTGGATTAGCGAAAAGTTGTGAAAAAACTCCACTGCTTTGGCGGCAGGTATAATATCGGCCATGTCCCGCATACCGAATAATTCGGCCGCCATCAAGGTCAGTACAGGTCGAACCCGCTTTCCGCCCAAAGTCAAAATATACCGTATTGGATCATATAAATTGGATGGTGTCTCAGGAAATTTACTTGTCTCTATCGCCTCCATCACGAGTTGTTGTAAATGTTGCATATATCTTTACGATCGAATCTTGCGAATATAGCAATAATCGGATAGAAATGGCAATTTTGTCCCTTTAAAGGAAGTCGCCCCAAAATTGTACATTTGTACAAGTATTTTATTATGCGCATACTGATTATCCATACATTTTACCAAGATCCTGGTGGTGAAGACACTGTGTTTCAGCAGGAAGCTTCCCTCCTTGCTCAGGATCATGAAGTCCTCACGGTCACTTTCCAGAATAAAAAGGGATGGAGGGGAGCCCTACAGACAGTAGGATCCTTTTGGAATATTTTCGCTGCGCAACGTGTCAAGGAAAAAATAAATACCTTTAAACCAGATATCGTTCACATACATAATACACATTATGCAGCTGGTCCAGTTATCGTGCGTACCATCGCCAAACTCGGAATCCCACAGGTCATGACGCTCCATAACTTCCGGCTGTTATGCCCATCGGCCACGCTGTATCACCACAATCACCTTTTTTTGGACTCAATCCATGAGAACTTCCCTTGGACTGCTGTGCGACAAAAAGCATTCAATAACTCTACGGTAAAAACATTTATCCTAGCTTTGAATTATTGGGTTCACCGTAAAATTGGGACTTGGAAAAAAGTAAATCGCTACATCAATTTAAGCTCCTTTGCAAAAGAAATATTTGTTAAATCTACGCTGAACCTTTCACCTCACTTATTCGTTGTTAAACCAAACTTTGTCTTCCCTACTACAATAGTGCCCAACGTTACCCCTCCCTACTTCATCTACGTCGGTCGTCTTTCAGAAGAAAAGGGCATATTAAATCTGATAGATGCTTTTATCGGGACAGATTTTAAACTACAGATCATTGGCGGGGGACCGCTCGAAGCGGTAGTAAACCGACGCATCAAGGGTCAACCTAATATTTCCTACCTTGGCTTTAAAAAGAGGGATGAAATCTTGCCCTTGGTAGCAAATGCACAAGCATTGCTCGTTCCTTCCATTTGTTTCGAGGGCATGCCAATTACAATTCTTGAAGCTTACTCTGTAGGCACAGCCGTACTCTGCTCCAATATTGGGCCGCTTCCCGAATTGATTGCTCCCGGCAAAACAGGGCTGACCTTCGATCCTCACAATAAAAATGACATCATCCGCTCTTTGACCGCATGGAGTACAAAAATGAAAGATGAAAAAGATGAGATAAGAAAGACCTGCAGTACTTACTATTTTAGTAATTTTACACCTGAAATAAATAAAAGAAAATTATTGGCGATCTATCAGGACGCTATTCACGATAAAAAACGGAATAAATGAGTATCATCGTATTAGATAAACTAGGTTTAGCGCCGCAGATACAGACTGTACTGGAATCGATTTATGATCCTGAACTCAAACCTGCAAATATTGTAGATTTGGGACTTGTATATGAAATCATTACGAAGGAAGAAGGTATTGCAAAGATTGTGATGACACTCACTGCTCCAGGCTGTCCGGTGGCAGGCGAAATCATGAATGAAGTTCAGGAAAAAGTTGCTGCCATCGAAGGCATCAAAGAAGCATTGGTAGAATTGACATTTGATCCCCCTTGGACCAAAGACATGATGTCGGAAGAAGCAAAACTAGAATTAGGATTTTTGTAACTCTAAAGCTTCTGATTATTTTCCAGATCGCTCAGCTTCTTTAAGGGCTTAGCACTATTGGGATCCGCTCCAAAAAGTGTTTTCCACAGCTTTCGCGACTCTTTAGTTAATAGGGGCGATACAATTGAAAGAATAAGGACATAAACAACCACGAAGGATTGGATCACTGGTAATAAAGCCCCCGCTTTACCAATATTTGCCATGATAATAGAAAACTCGCCCCGCGCAGATAAGGTAAAGCCGATATCAAAAGAAGTTTTAGGCTTCATGCCCGAAAATTTAGCCGCAAAATATCCCGAAGCAAGATTACCCATCATGGTTACCAACGCTGCGATCGAAGCCCAAAAAACGGCACCTCCTAACGACATAATATCAATGGATAATCCGAAACTAAAGAAAAACATGGCCCCAAAAAAATCTTTATAGGGCAGTACCATGGATTCAATTTTTTTAATGTATTGAGAATCTGCAAGCACCAATCCAGCCATCAATGCACCAATAGCCTCTGCAACGTGTATCGTTTCGGAAAATCCCGCTACAATAAAAAGCAGCGCAAAGATGATCAATATAAATAATTCAGAGGTTTTCTCCTTCAATAAACGATCAATTGCAGGCACCAGTTTTCTGCCTAAAATCAAAAATGCCAATATAAAACCCAAGGCCAGTAAAGAAGTTCCAGCCACCGTCCAAAAAGAGCTGCTCCCCGTAAGAATCAAACCTGAAAGAAAGGAGATATGCATCGCTATAAACAAATCATCGAACATAATCATGCCCATGATGACCTCTGTCTCGGGGTTGGCAGTACGTTTGAGATCAGTCAGAACTTTTGCAACAATAGCTGTCGAGGAACTCGTCATAATACCGCACAGCACCATCATTTCCTTAAATGGCATGTCCATCAACCAACCGATCAATAGTCCTGAAGTAAAGTTCAATAAAACATAAATGGTTCCCCCTGTCACAATGGCTTTACCAGACTTAATAAGCCGATTGACTGAAAACTCAAGACCAAGATAGAACAGTAGGAATAAAACCCCCAAACGGCCCATGAAATCGATAAAGGGCTTGCTTTCTGTAAATGTTAAATCCACCATGCCAACCTGTGGGGCGTGCTGTCCCAAAACCATTCCTATAATGATGAAAAAAGGAATAACAGAAAACTTAAGCTTATTGGCAATTAGGCCAACAATGGCAACAAGTCCTACAGCGATTCCAATTTCCAGAATTAAGGTATGTGATAGCATAAATTACAGTAAAATTTCCTTTAAAAGTTTAATATTATTCTTTTTCCCCGCGATAACCAGTGTCGTACCTGGGCTAATCAAATAAGATGGTCCTGGATTAATAACCGTATCATCATCCCGTATACCAGCAATAATTGATGCACCAGTGCGCTGACGAACTTCCAACTCCCCGATTGTCTTTCCTGCACCTTCATTTTTGCCCTCTACTTTATACCATTCAATGCGCAAATCGTCCAGAGCAACTTCAATCGTCTCCAAAGCCTTCGGCTTGTAAGATAATCCACCGATGATTCCCGCAATCTGACGGGACTCATCGTCATTAAGTGTCATCACGCAACGTGACTCATGCTCCTCGTCATCATAGCGATAAAGTTCCCGTCTGCCATCGTCATGGATAACAACAACCATGTTATCTCCCGCATCGGTTTCAATTTGAAATTTTTTACCAATTCCAATCAGATCGGACTCTCTTACAATAGACATAATCTTCTTTTTAAAATATATACCAATAATAAAAAAACCTTCATAATTTTTATAAACGAACTTTATGAAAGCAAACTGAAGATGCTTTCCAGCCAATAAAACAAAGACTTACAGAAAAAAACAGCATCCTTACTTAGCTACTAAAACACAAATCTACCCAAAAAATAAATCTTAAACGAATCGTTCAATATCTAACAGGATGTCTTCACAAGGCGCAAATTACCCTAAAGTAGCAAAAAAGAACACAGGAAACAAACATTCTTACCTATGGCACGGTATCCGTGAACCCAATAGATCCGCCTTTTTTATTCCCGCAAGGCAGCATCAATCAGCCTATAAGTACCATCTTCCCGGAGCTGACTGCGCCCGATCGTGATATTTTTTGAATGGTAAAATAAAAAGACCCAGCCTGCCGGGGCACCCTCTGCCCAGTACGCCTGACGTAACGCTTTAGAGCGCCGGCCGTCAAAATCATATTTTGCCACATAGTTGTGGAAAATCTCTTCGGGCTCAGGCAATACATCTCCGCCAAAGAAATAATGCTGGTCATCCGTTTGAATATGAAATGCCTGGTGATGTGCGGTATGTCCACCATTAAGCGCATAGCTGATTTCATCATTTATTTTCCCCTCACCTTCCACCAGTACCAAATTTCCGCTGCGTTGAATCACATCAAAAATCTCGGTCCGGTATGAAGTGGAAATTCCCGAGTAGGCATCTTCCCATTCACCTCGTTGCACAATGTATTCGGCCTCCGGAAATGCAGTCCGACCTGTTCCACTTTCAAATGTCACCATGCCACCGGCATGATCTTTATGCAAATGGGACATCAATACATATTTTACATCATCAGGCCGGTATCCTAATTTATGTAAGTTATCATACAGCTGTAACCGCCCATTTTTATCCGTATAACCAAGCCCAGTATCACAGAGTACGAGTCCGGCATTGGTTTGGATCAAGAAAGGATGAACATCAATAAACATAGCGCCCGGACGGTCCTGAGGGTCATCTAGTGACGGATCAAAGGGAACAAATTTTCTGCTTTTATCTACCGAAAAAGAACCTTCGTATAAAGAATAAGCCTGTACCATATTTAAAACATTGGGAATATGCACGTTAAGCAACAGCGAATCAATACCCGGTTTAGGAATTAGGTAAGTCCAGCCTTAAAACGTATATTTACACTTAAAATATTGTGCAAAGATATGCAAAAAAGATGGGTACTAAAATCTAAAACTGATGTCAAAATAACCAATAAACTGCGCGAGGAATTAAACATAAACCCTGTATTGGCAGAGTTGCTCGCGAGCAGAGGGATTGAGACTTTTGACGAATCTAAACAGTTTTTTAGACCTCAATTATCGGATTTGCACGATCCATTTTTGATGCGTGACATGGAAAAAGCCATTACACGTATTATTCAGGCTATTGGTAATAAAGAAAAAATTCTGATCTATGGTGACTATGACGTGGATGGTACAACCGCTGTAGCCGTTGTTTATAGTTTTTTCAGGGAATTCCATAGCCAGCTGGAGTTTTACATTCCAGACCGCTATGCCGAAGGCTATGGCATCTCGACGCAAGGAATCGACTACGCCGCAGCAAACGGTTTCAGCTTAATTATCGCATTAGACTGCGGTATCAAGGCAATCGATAAAATAGACTACGCAAACAGCAAGGGGATTGATTTCATTATCGGAGACCATCACCTTCCGGGGGAAGAGCTTCCTCAAGCTTATGCTGTATTAGATCCCAAGCGTGTAGACTGTGAATATCCCTATAAAGAACTTTCAGGTTGTGGAATCGGCTTTAAGATTATTCAGGCTTTTATATTGACAAACGGCATGGATATCAATGCCTGCTATCAGTTTTTGGATCTCGTCGCTGTAAGTATCGCTTCGGACATTGTTCCTATTACCGGTGAAAACAGGATACTCAGCCACTTTGGCCTCATTAAACTTAATACGAATCCCTGTGTTGGATTGAAGGCGCTGATTGACTTATCGAATAACCGAACGAAGATTTTTACCGTTAATGACATCGTGTTCCAGATTGGCCCCCGAATAAATGCCGCGGGCAGAATAGATCATGCCAAGGACGCCGTCAAACTTTTGATTTCCAAATCACTGCAAGAAGCAAAAGACTTCAGTTCGAGCATTGATGATCAAAACAATGTGCGGAAAGACTTCGATCTCAGAATCACAGAAGAAGCGTTGGCTCTCATTGAAGATAACGCTCTACTTAAAAGCCGCAAATCCACCGTACTGTATAAAGCCGACTGGCACAAAGGCGTCATTGGGATTGTCGCTTCCCGTCTGACCGAAAAATATTACCGACCGACAATTATATTGACCGAAACAAATGGTCATATCGCCGGTTCCTGCCGTTCGGTATTGGGTTTTGATTTATATGAAGCGTTAAGCGAATGCGCCGATCTATTGGAACAATTCGGCGGACATAAATATGCTGCCGGACTAACCATGTCCTTAGATAATGTCACCCTCTTCCAAGATCGTTTTGAAGAAGTGGTATCACGACGTATCAGTCCAGAAATGCTGACGCAAGAAATTTTGATCGATGCCAAGTTAGCACTGAAAGATATCGACGCTAAGTTTTTCCGTATTCTCCAGCAATTTGAACCATTCGGTCCCCAAAATGAATCCCCTATTTTCCTCAGTAAAAAGGTAAATGCAGTAGGACAAGCCTTTATAGTAGGTACCAATCATCTTAAGATGACCGTTGTGCAGGAAGACTCTCCGGCATTTGACTGCATTGGTTTTGGATTGGCAGAGCATATCACGCATATCAATTCTGGACAAAGTTTCGATATCTGCTACAGCATCGAAGAGAATGTGTGGCGCAACAAAAAGAACTTACAGCTAAACATCAAAGGGATTAAGTATTAGTATTGCAAGAGTAAGAAGATATTAAATATATTTACACAACAATAGATATTCCACGAAGATGATTTTAAAGGCAGAGCATCTTATCAAAAAGTATAAACAGCGCACCGTTGTCAACGATGTTTCTTTCTTTGTAGAGCAGGGAGAGATCGTCGGGTTATTGGGCCCGAACGGAGCTGGAAAAACGACCTCTTTCTATATGATCGTTGGTCTTATTAAGCCCAATGAAGGGAAGGTATTTCTCGACGATCAGGAAATTACGCAAGATGCGATGTACCAACGCGCTCAACGAGGGATAGGTTATCTCGCTCAGGAAGCATCGGTCTTCCGGAAGCTTTCTGTGGAAAACAACATCCTGGCTGTATTAGAAATACACTATCCGAATAAAGAAGAACGTTTGGCAAAACTGGAAGAACTACTCACAGAATTCAGCCTACACCGTGTCCGTAAAAACAGAGGTGATTTGTTATCTGGTGGCGAACGTCGACGTACCGAAATTGCGCGGGCATTAGCTGCAAATCCATCCTTTATTCTTTTGGATGAACCTTTTGCAGGGGTCGACCCAATCGCCGTGGAAGAAATTCAGACGATTGTGGCCAAACTCAAAACCCGTAATATCGGCATCTTAATTACCGATCACAACGTGCAGGAAACATTATCAATCACCGATAGGGCCTATCTGCTAACCGAAGGAAAGATTATGCTGACGGGTACACCTGAGGAGATTGCGGATAATGAGCTTGCCCGTAAATTTTATCTCGGTCGACATTTTGAGTTAAGAAGGAAAAAATTTTAAAAATTAAAGACAAACCTCCCCTATGGCCTTATTAAATTCCATTTTTACTTGGTTCATGAAAAAAAGAATTCACCAGATTGAACTTTTCATGAAATATCCGCATGATGTTCAAGAAGAATGGTTTCAAAGTTTAATTGCCACTGCGGAAGCAACAGAATGGGGAAAAAAATACGATTACACAAGTATATTAACGCCTGAAATTTTCAAAGAACGTGTCCCTATACAGGACTACGACGATATTAAGGGTTATGTTGATCGTATGATTAAAGGTGAGCAAAATATTCTGTGGCCATCGGATATCAAATGGTTTGCGAAGTCTTCGGGCACTACCTCAGATCGAAGCAAATTTATTCCAGTCAGTGAAGAAGCACTCGAAGAATGCCACTTCCAGGGGGGGAAGGATATGTTGACAATCTATTGCCATAATAGGCCCGAAAACCGTGTATTTACAGGGAAATCGGTGGTTATCGGTGGTTCTTCACAAATAAACAATTTTAGTCCAGATTCCTATTATGGTGATCTTTCGTCGATTCTCATTCGGAATCTGCCTTTTTGGGCCGAATTTAAACGGACACCAAATATGGAAGTAACTTTAAACCCAAACTTTGAAGAAAAAATTGAGCAAATTGCTCAAATCACGCTTAAAGAAAACGTAACGAGCCTGGCAGGTGTACCCACTTGGAATATCGTTATGGCCAAACGTATACTTGAAATTACAGGTAAAGACAACTTACTGGAGATATGGCCAAATCTCGAATTTTATGGACACGGGGGCGTGAGCTTCAAACCTTACCGTGAACAATTCCAAAAATTGATCCCGTCAGACAACATGTATTATTTGGAGAATTATAATGCTTCAGAAGGCTATTTTGGTTTACAGGACCAATCTGATTCGGAAGATCTCCTACTCATGTTGGATTATGGTATTTATTACGAGTTTTTACCTACAGAGCGAATGCAGGAAGAAAATCCGTCAACGCTACGCTTGGATCAGGTTGAACTAGGTAAAAATTATGCATTGATCATCTCGACCAACGCAGGTCTTTGGCGTTATAAAATCGGGGATACCATAAAATTTACATCATTATCCCCTTATCGTTTTCAGATCTCCGGACGCACCAAACAATACATTAATACTTTTGGGGAAGAAGTTATCGTCGACAATGCCGAACAGGCACTGGCCGAAGCGAGCAAACTGACTCAAGCTCGAATAAAAGATTATACGGCAGGACCGGTATATTTTAAAGATGCCCAAGCTGGCGCACATGAATGGGTGATCGAATTTGAACAACAACCCAATGATTTTAAGCGTTTCTGTGAAATATTAGACGCGAAGCTCCGTGAAATCAATTCGGATTATGACGCCAAGCGTTTTAAAGATATGGCTCTCCGCCAGCCCATCGTTCATAATGCACCCGAAGATACATTTTACAAATGGATGAAATCACGCGGTAAGCTCGGGGGGCAAAATAAGGTTCCTAGATTGAGTAATAATCGCGAATATATCGACCCGCTCTTAAAACTACTCGCTAGCTAAATGATACATTAAGTATGATTACTTCATGATACAACATGAAACATGATGAAGCATACGGCCGAAATAATAGCCTAGCCTCCGGCTGGAGATTAGCCAAAATTTCCAGGACTTTTTATTTTGGCTAATCTCATGGTATCCAATCGTTGTTGAAAAAACTACTGCGAGTTCATTTGATGTGATAAGCCCAAAAGCTTACACAATTGTGGAGGTTTGTTAGGGTTTAATTGCTGTTTTATATAAAAACACAAAAAAACCGAGGATAAAATTCATCGAAATACCTTTCTTCTGAACTTCAACGTCACGCGGTAACAATGTGTGTACATCGCCAGATGTTACTTCATTACCTTTGTCAAGACTGTGAGTCAATTCCATACTTAGTTTATTTTATGATAAGTGATTTTATAGCGTTACTGCAAACCACAAAGCCCATCAAAATGGTTGCATCCTTTACAGCCAAACTTTATGCCATACTATTGAAACCCGACATTAATTAATAAAAAATTAACACTATTAATTATGAATACTTATGCGCATTAAAAAATGCATCGAAATTCTTCCATTTCAAAAAAAAGTGTAGTAAAATGGGGAACAACTGTCCGAAATAAAAGGCATATCCATACCTGCAAATTATCCAGCTATACGTGCGACTTATATTTCATTTTTTTCCTAACTTAGCCTATGTAATTAAAAAATAAGATGAACGCGACAGAGAACTATTCAATTCGCGTAGAGCCAACTCAAAATTCAAGACTCTCGCAAGTAGATTTCGACAATCTAAAATTCGGAAAGATTTTATCCGACCACATGCTGGTCGCAAACTATGATGACGGTGAATGGAAAGATGTCAGCATCGTTCCTTATGGAGATATCAGTATTAGCCCTTCAATGTCCGCTTTACATTATGGTCAAGCGATCTTCGAAGGAATCAAAGCTTATAAATTTGCCGATGGAACAGTAAGCATTTTCCGTCCGGACAGGAACTGGGAAAGATTCAACAAATCTGCAGCTCGTTTACAAATGCCCGAGGTACCTGAAGAGATTTTTATGGATGGCTTAAGCAAGCTATTGGACATCGACCGCAATTGGATTCCAGCAAAAGAAGGCTCATCCTTGTATATACGCCCTTTTATGTTCGCAACAGAAGCAGCATTAGGTGTGCACCCTTCTAAATCATACAAATTTATTGTTATCACAGGTCCAGTTGGCGCATATTACAGCAAAGCAATTAGTTTAAAAGTAGAAACTTACTACACACGCGCTGCTGAAGGTGGTGTCGGTTTTTCTAAGAATGCCGGTAACTATGCGCTATCACTTTATCCAACACAATTGGCAAATGATGAAGGTTATGACCAAATTATGTGGACTGATGCTTCCGAGCACAAATACATTGAAGAAGCCGGTACAGCGAATCTTATTTTCCGCATTGGAGATACGATCATCACTCCACATGGCGACACAATCCTACATGGTGTTACGCGTCGGACAATCATGGAATTGGCAGAAAAATGGGGCTATAAAACGGAGCAGAGAAAGGTATCTGTACAAGAACTAATTGATGGTATAAAAGCAGGTATCGTGACAGAAGCTTTCGCAGCGGGCACTGCAGCCACCATTACAGATATCAGCCGTATCGGTTTTGAAGGACAGGATTATAATTTGCCGCCAGTCGAAGGCCGCGAATTTTCAAATCGTGTTTTGAATTACCTTAATGATTTACGCTACGGCAAAGTAGAAGATCCATATGGATGGAACTATCTAGTAAAATAGTCCTCCAGGAAAAATAAAAAAGCCTTGGTTATTCATAACCAAGGCTTTTTTATTTCCTATTCGTATAACTTTTACAAAACCCTACCTCACCGCATCCCTATGGATGTGCCCAGCCAGTTCCTTTTGGATAAATTCAATAATAGCTGCAGTCTCATGGGCTAGAAACCAATGTGTACGACCATATTTTTTAAACCAGGTGATCTGTCTTTTGGCGTAACGCCTAGAGTTCTGCTTGATTTTCGCTATTGCTTCCTCCAAAGACTGCTTACCATCAAGATAATCAAACAATTCCGCATAACCTACTGTAAGCAGAGCAGGTTTCGTCTTGAAAGGAAATAAAGCTTTCACTTCATCCAGTAAGCCTTTGGTCATCATCAGATCTATACGCGAATTGATCCTTTCGTACAACTTCGCCCGGTCCATATTCAGCCCTATCGTAAGGACATCAAAAGGCCTTCTCTCAACATCTTTCTTGTGGTAGAAAGACATCGGTTTACCGGTTGCCTCAAAAACTTCAAGAGCCCGCACGACACGTTGCGGATTATCCATATCGGCCGTTTCAAAATATATCGGGTCGATGCTCTTCAATCGATCTTTTAAGACTTCCAGTCCTAAAACTGCAAGTTCATGATTAAGCCTCTCGCGGACATCATCCCCTGCCTTAGGCAAATCGTCCAATCCTTCGCAAAGCGCCCGCACAAATAAGCCAGAGCCGCCTACCATAATCACGACGTCATTTAATTGAAATAGTTCTTCTAACTTCAGCAACGCCTCACGCTCAAAATCTCCTGCAGAATAATCCTGTGTAATCGTATGCGAATCAATAAAATAGTGGGGAGCAGCAGCTAATTCCTCTGGATCTGGCTTTGCAGTACCAATGGACATCTCTCGGTAAAACTGACGAGAATCTGCAGAAATTATTGCTGTTTTAAAATATTGTGCCAATGAAATAGCCATTGCAGTCTTACCAACAGCTGTTGGCCCCACAATGGCTATCAATGTTTTTCTATTTGCCATATTTTAACACTTTAAAAGCTGAAACAACCTCTAAAGTCTTCTTAATTAATATTCGTCTTCGTAGCCAGTGGATTCTTCACGCTCTTCACCTTCTTCCCCCTCTTCCTCGTCGTCACCATCACTATCGAAGCCATCCAATTCATCTTCATCATCCACACCATATTGCGTATCATCTTCCTCTACAAATTCATCCTCTTCAAGAGCATCTGCTACCGGGAAATTAGCCGCAGTCATCGTCTTAGGAACCTGTCCAATAGATTTAAATAAAGCAGGATAAACCTTTCCGTCCTCTTCTTTCAAAATCTTGATCAATTCAACCTGAAAGTCATAAGGGCGATCAAAATTGTAAACGTAGTAAAATTTCTGATGTGGGTCATCAATAAACTTGCTTAAACGGATATTCTCCATCAACAATACCTCAGCATCTTTTTTACGTTGAGTAGGCTTGAATGCAATTTCAGTTCCCTTTTTCCATTGATCATTACTTACATAAAAAGAGGAAGATGCATCTGCATTATATCCTGTCGATTTATGGATTTCCTCATGTAGGTCTATAAATGTACTTTTAGAAGGCATGTCAATCTCACGGTACACATCTTCATAATCTTCAAAAGTAACTCTAAATCTATAAATTGCCATCTCTACTATTTTCTTCTTTTAACCTTTTTAAAAATAATACTATATTTTAAGAATTGGAAATTTCCAATGGGATTTCTTGTTTGATTGTCAAGTTCATTTCCACTGCTTTTTGAACCAGAAATTGATAGGCTTCTATTCGGGAGTTTGGAATCTCGCCCTCCAGAATAGCTTCACGAATCAAATTTTTAAGCTGTCCAACGGTACGTCCTGGTGCCAAGCCGAATAAGAGCATAATATCCTCCCCACTGATTGGTGGCTGCCAATTTCGCACCTTGTCCCGCTCTTCGACATCCTTCAGTTTTTGTTTGACAAGTTCAAAATTCTGTCGATATTTTTTCTTTTTAAACTCATTCTTTGTTGTCACATCCGCATGGCACAGCATCATCAGTGCTTCAATGTCGTCACCAGCCTCAAATAACAAACGGCGTACGGCCGAATCTGTTACAATATCTTGTGCCAATACAATCGGCCGAAGATGCAATTGTACCAGCTTCTGAACAAATTTCATTTTCTCGTGGAGCGGAAGCTTCAATTCAGCAAATAGCTTGGGAACCATCCGGGCACCACGATCTTCATGGCCATGAAAAGTCCAGCCGAGCTTTTTATCGAAACGTTTCGTTGCTGGTTTAGCAATATCATGCATAATCGCCGCCCAACGTAACCAGAGATCATCTGATAATTCGCATACATTATCAAGGACTTCCAACGTATGATAGAAATTATCTTTATGCCCCTTGCCATCAATAATATCCACACCATGTAGATTATACATCGCCGGAAATATCAATTCCAATAGACCGGTATCAAACAAGTATTTGAATCCTACCGAAGGTTTTGGGGAAAGAATAATCTTATTGATTTCATCAATAATCCGCTCTTTGGAAATAATTTGTATCCGCTCTTTGGTATCGGTAATTGCTGTAATTGCTTCGATAGCAATTTTAAAATTCAACTGCGTGGCGAATCGAATGGCGCGCATCATACGCAATGGGTCGTCCGAAAACGTTTCTATCGGATCCAAGGGGGTTCTAATGATCCGCTGTTCAAGATCTTGTACACCTCCGAACGGATCGACTAAAGTACCATAGTCAGCTTTATTCAGTGAAAAGGCCATTGCATTGATCGTAAAATCACGTCTATTTTGATCATCGGATAGGGAGCCATCTTCTACGATAGGCTTGCGCGAATTCGCGCGGTAGGATTCCCTTCGAGCACCCACAAATTCCACATTGAGGCCCTCATACACAAGCATTGCTGTGCCGAAATTCTTATATACGGCAACTTTAGTATGTAGCTTTTCACCCAGTGAAGTCGCAAATTCAATTCCACTCCCGACAACAACAATATCCACATCATTCTTAAAAGGACGCTTCATGATATAGTCGCGGACATACCCACCAATGACATAACATTCGGTATGTGTTGTCTCGGCGAGTTCCTTAATGATGGTAAAGATTGGATGTTGTAAATTATCGTACATAGTCAAAACAGCAGGTAAAAAACCAAACAGTTTGCAAAAGTAACAATTTTTTCCCTAATCCCTATCTTTGGATAATTTACGGAAAGCAAGTGGATTTTTAAGCAATTCAGCTTGTTCACGGCGACGCTTTACAATATGCAATGCAGAAAAAATAGCTTCTACAAAAGAACTTTCGGAAGCTAGATTTTTTCCGGCAATATCATATCCTGTGCCATGATCTGGCGAGGTTCTTACGATAGGTAGACCAGCGGTATAATTTACACCGGCACCTTTAGCGATATGTTTAAAAGGAATCAACCCTTGGTCATGGTACATCGCCAACACCGCATCAAATTTCTCATATGCCCCTTTCGCGAAAAATCCATCGGCCGGATAAGGACCAAAACAGAAGATCCCCAGTTCGTTGGCCTTTTCTACGGTAGGCCTGATGATCTGATCATCTTCGGTACCAATAATGCCATGATCTCCCGCATGTGGATTGAGCCCTAAAACAGCTATTTTAGGCTTTTCTACCCAAAAATCTTTCTTCAGCGAATCATTCATCAAAGCAAGTTTTTTAAGAATGGCCTCTTCGGTAATTTGAGCAGCAACCTCATGTAAAGGAATATGACCGGTCACCACGCCGATACGCAGTTCATCACATACCATAAACATCAATACATCATCGGCTCCAACTTTGGCTTGCAAGTATTCGGTATGCCCTGGAAATTGAAATCCTTCCTGCTGGATGTTGTGCTTATTAATTGGAGCCGTCACCAAAGCATCGATTTTACCCGCTTTTAGATCTTCAACAGCTTTCTCTAAGGACAAGAAAGCATATTTACCGCCAATTTCGTTTTCTTCACCCAGCGAAATCTTGACGTCTTCCTGCCAGCAATTGATCATATTTGCTCTTTTGGAATGCGCCTGCTCAGCATCATTAATAACATTAAAGCTAAAATCATTTACGCCGATCGCTTTACGATGAAAAGAAGCAACCTTTGTGTTTCCATAAACCACTGGTGTAAAGAAGTCACACAAACGTTGATCCACCAAAGATTTAATGATTACTTCAAGTCCAATGCCGTTAATATCGCCTACGGTAATTCCGATTTTTAATTTATCGCTCATTCTGTTTAAATGCTTTGATTCAAAAATAGGGATTTTTTTTTTAGTATTAGGTATTGTCCTTTATCCTTGTTCTTTGCCCGTTGCTCTTTTTTAACGCTTAGCTTTTCACTGCTGACTTCTAATTTCTGACTTTTAATTTTTAATTTTCATTACTTTTGCAACATGAGTACAGTAAGAGCAAAAAAACATTTAGGACAGCATTTCTTAAACGATAAAAATGCTGCACAAAAGATTGTGGAAGCATTGGATCCTAAATTGGGTTTTAGCCAAGTGCTTGAAGTCGGTCCAGGGATGGGAGTACTTTCGGATTTTCTGTTGCAGAAAGAGGAATACGAAACCTATTTAATCGATGTGGATGATGAATCCATCGCTTATTTGGATGACAAATATCCCCAATTGGGCAAAAGGTTAATCCATGGGGATTTCCTAAACCTTGATTTTTCACAATACTTCGGCGAGAAAATGGCCGTTATTGGCAATTTTCCCTACAACATATCTTCTCAAATTCTCTTTAAAATTTTGGATGAACGTCAACGTGTCGTTCAGATGACAGGTATGTTCCAAAAAGAAGTGGCTGAACGCTGTACGGCTAAAGCGGGCAGTAAGGAATATGGCATATTAAGTGTCTTTTTACAGGCTTACTATAAGGTAGAATACCTATTTACCGTCAAGGCGGGAGCATTTAATCCGCCTCCAAAGGTATTGTCAGGCGTTATTCGCATGACCCGCAATGAACGGGATCAATTGGCCTGCGATGAGAAACTGTTTTGGCGCGTTGTGAAAGCAGGTTTCAACCAACGTCGTAAAACCCTCCGGAATTCACTCTCAGGCGTTGTTCCCAAAGATAAAATGTCCGATAATCCACTCTACGAACTACGAGCAGAGCGACTGACGGTAGATGATTTTGTGGGCTTAACAAATGAAATAGCAAATAGTCTTTAATATGCGGGCGGCAGACAGCACATTTATTATCGTTGGTGGAGGTATCGCGGGATTATGTGCTGCAATCGGGCTTGCAAAGCTGGGCATTGAAGCACAGGTATATGAAAGTGCTGCTGAGCTTAAAGGCATAGGTGCTGGATTTGGCCTTGCAGCCAATGCCATGCAGGCTTTAGCGTATTTGGGATTGAAAGATGAAATCGTTCCGATAGGACATTATCTTGCATCCTACCATGTCTTGGATCAAAAGGGAAATATATTGGTTGAACCAGATACCAGATCAATCAGCCGAAAATATCAACAGGACAACTTCGCTATCCATCGGGCAGACCTGCATCAATTTCTATTATCCAAAATCCCAACCACACAGATCCACCTGGGCAAACGCGCTGTTTCCTTCGAACGACAGGGTGAAGAGATTCGAGTTTATTTCGCCGATGGAAGCGATACAAACGGACATGCCCTTTTAATTGCTGATGGTGTACACTCCCCCCTACGGCAGCAACTTATACCCGGTTCGGCACCACGTTATTCTGGTTACACCTGCTGGCGGGCCACCATTGACAATAGCAGCATACAACTCAACAAAGGGACGGAAACCTGGGGTGCGAAAGGACGTTTTGGAATGACCCCACTTGTCAATAACCGGATTTATTGGTACGCTTGCATTAATTCATCTGCACAAAATCCAGTTTTAAAAAATTGGAAAACAAGGGAGCTGCTCGACAACTTCAGCGACTATCATCCCCCTATTCCAACGATCCTGTCTGAGACTAGCGATAGTCAATTGATTGCAAATGATATTATCGACATCGCACCGCTTGAGCAGCTTGCATTTGACAATATACTGTTGCTTGGTGATGCCGGACATGCCACGACCCCAAACTTGGGGCAGGGAGCTTGTCAGGCTATTGAAGATGTCGCTGTACTGATGGACGAGCTACAAACAGCAGCTTCGGTTACCTTAGCCTTCCAACAATTCGAAAAAAGGCGATTGGATCGGGTTAATTATATTTGCAATACATCCTGGAGGATAGGCACAATTGCACAATGGGAAAATCCATTTTTGATAGGAATGCGAAATTTTTGCATGAGAATCATGCCGAACCGCATGAAGCAACAGCAGCTAAACAAATTACTGTCTGTGGATTTTATGCAGATTAACCGTAATCATGCCCCTGGGCACAAAATCAATACGAAATAGAAGCACTATTTATTTATCGTTCCCACATAAAAAATAATTGGATGAAAACTACTATTCTGATCGTCGACGACATTCATGAGATCATGCTTGAGAAATTTGAGCAGGCAGGTATCCATTACGATTATCAGCCTGCTATCAGCCGAGCAGAAGCCGAGCAAATTATTTCTAACTATTCAGGCCTGGTCATCCGTTCCAAATTTCAGGTCGATAAAGCATTTTTTGACCTAGCGCCCAACCTCCGCTTTATCGCCCGCGCAGGGGCCGGTATGGACAATATTGACGATGTCATTGCCGCGCAAAGGGCTGTGCAGTTAATTCCAGCCAATGAAGGCAATCGGGATGCTGTAGGTGAGCATATGATCGGAATGTTGCTTAGTCTGATGAACAATCTGAATCGTGGCGACCAACAAATACGATCTGGCCAGTGGTTGCGTGAAGCCAATCGTGGATACGAACTTAAGGGGCGTACTGTAGGGTTGATCGGCTATGGGCACAATGGTATGGCCATGGCAAAAAAACTATCGGGCTTTGATGTACAGGTGCTTGCTTATGATAAATATCGAATCGACTATACCGATCAATATGCAACAGAAGCAGACATGGAAAAAATCTACAAAGAAGCTGATGTACTCAGTTTTCATATTCCCTTAACAGACGAAACACGTGGAATGATTGATGCGGATTATCTAGCTAAATTTGAAAAACCTATTTTCTTTTTACTCGGAGCACGTGGCGGTATTGTGCAGGTACCTGCAGTGCTTGATCAGCTCGATTCTGGGGCCATTCTCGGAGCGGCTTTTGACGTGTTGCCTGTCGAAAAGTTCCCAACGCTAGCAGAACAAGTCTGGTATGCAGATCTTATCCGCAGGGATAATGTAATCTTATCTCCCCATGTTGCCGGATGGACATTTGAAAGTTATTATAAATTATCAGAAATCGCCGCCGATAAGATCATTGCATTTCTGACATCTTGAGTTTTACACGGCTCATTGGTCAAAATCTTTCGTGCAGCAGGCAGCTTCAATACATGATGTCCGAGTAATCTATTTTTGCTGCCCCTGAAAAAACTCATGCTGCTGGACTAAAGATGACTAGTAGAACAACAATCAAAAACTGTAATACCAAACTACCGTCGAGTAGATAAGCATAGTGATAATGGTCTTTTGTTTTAAAAACTGCCAGTTTTAGCAAAGCAAATATGAGCAGGTTTGTCAAAATCAATCCAATTTTTATGAGTACAGTATAAGGTACTGTCAAGATCAGAACACAATGCAAGCCCAGCAGCAAATAGGTTAAATTCTTTGCTTTTTGTTCGCCCAACATATTGGGTAAAGTTCGTAAGTGATAATAAGAATCTTGTTGAATATCCCGAATATCAAATGGTAATGTACAGATTAACAAAAATATGAACTTCAATCCACAAAGCGCAACAAATACCCAGCGATCTATGGAGACACCTACATTGGCCAGTTCCACATAAGGAAGCACCACGCTGCTGCAGACCCACACTAAGGCAATATGAAAAATTTTGGCACCAGGAATCTGTCGAAGTCCCACTTTACGATCATGGAACTTAAATAGTGGCATCCCGTATAATAGGCTTAGGATTCCAATAAATCCTAAAAAAAGGAAAGAGTAAATGTGTATAAACCACAAACAATACCCCAGCACAAGCAACGCTATACCATTATTTAACCACATGACCCATTCATGATTAAAGATCCAGCGTGTCCGGGGAAATTTTGATTCTTTTGGATTCTTGGGCTTGGACCACCATAGGCTAAAATTATACAGTAATAGTGTCGCTGTTCCCTCCACCAGCACAATATACCAATTGATGGATCGTTCAAAAATAATGTAAGTCAGTGCACATTGTGCCATGGCTGCCATAGCGATCAGAAGATTCGTATAAATTGTAATATAGAATAGCTTTCTCAGAAAAGACATCTTGGTAAATCTTGATGCAAGATAACAATCTTGATAGACAAAAGTAGTTTAACATTATATTAAACATCATTTTTTTGATAAAATGGGCAAAAACCGCTAAATTGTACACCGAAATCGAAATACCAAAAACAATTTCGCAACGATAACAATATAAATTAAAATAATTCATAATAATCCTAATAACGATGAGCCTACAAATAAAATCATTTGAAGAATATCAAAGTGAATATAAGCGAAGTGTAGAACAACCTGAGGAGTTTTGGGCGAGCATTGCAGATCATTTTTTCTGGAAGAGAAAATGGAATAAGGTGCTAAATTGGAACTTTGAAGAACCCAATGTCAAATGGTTTGAGGGTGCCAAACTAAATATTACAGAAAATTGTCTTGATCGCCATATATATGCAAATGGAGATAAACCGGCCATCATCTGGGAACCTAATGATCCGAATGAAGCACACCGCATTCTTTCCTATAAGCAATTATTGCAGAAGGTGGAGCAATTTGCCAACGTACTTAAAAATAATAACATCAAAAAAGGAGACCGTGTCTGTATTTACTTACCAATGGTTCCCGAATTGGTCATTGCTGTATTGGCTTGCGCCCGTATTGGTGCTATACATTCTGTAGTATTTGGTGGTTTTTCAGCGCGTTCTATCGCAGATCGTATCGAAGATGCCGAATGCAAACTGATTGTCACATCAGATGGCAGTTACCGCGGAAATAAAACTATTGGCCTTAAAAATATTGTAGATGATGCGTTGATGCAGTGTGATACGGTGGAGAAAGTTATTGTGTTAACGCGTACGCGCACCCCGGTATCGATGATTAAAGGCCGTGATGTATGGTGGGAAGATGAGATCAAGAAAGTAGAAACACAAGGAAATCCAGCGTGTCCAGCAGAAGAAATGGATGCTGAAGACACCCTGTTTATTCTCTATACATCAGGATCTACAGGAAAGCCGAAGGGGGTGGTGCACACGTGTGGTGGTTATATGGTATACACCGGTTATACCTTCATGAACACTTTCCAATACCAACCCAACGACGTCTTTTTCTGTACTGCAGATATTGGCTGGATTACAGGTCACAGTTATATCGTTTACGGCCCCTTATCACAAGGCGCTACCTCATTGATGTTTGAAGGTATACCAACCTTCCCGGATGCGAGCCGCTATTGGGATATTGTGGATAAATTCAACGTCAATATTATCTATACCTCACCGACTGCTCTACGTTCATTAATGGCTTTTGGTGATGAATTTGTAGACAAAAACAACCTTTCTTCGTTGCGTGTTTTAGGATCTGTAGGAGAGCCGATCAACGAAGAAGCATGGAACTGGTTTAATGAGAAAGTCGGTAAGAACAATTGTCCTATTGTTGATACGTATTGGCAAACAGAGAACGGGGGCCACTTGATCACTTCATTGGCGGGCGTGACACCAGAGAAAGCAAGCTATGCGATGTTCCCAATGCCAGGTATTCAGCCTGCTTTGATGGACGAGAATGGAAAAGAAATCGAGGGCAATGATGTTACAGGAAACCTGTGTATCAAATTCCCTTGGCCGGGTATGTTACGTACGACGTGGGGAGATCACGACCGCTGTCGTCAAACCTATTTCTCGACCTATAAGGATATGTATTTTACGGGCGACGGATGTTTCCGTAGTCCAGAGGGCTATTACAAAATCACGGGGCGTGTAGATGATGTACTGAACGTTTCGGGCCACCGTATTGGCACAGCTGAAGTTGAAAATGCCATTAATATGCACGCTGACGTTGTCGAATCCGCAATCGTAGGCTATCCGCACGCCGTAAAAGGGCAAGGTATCTATGCCTATGTGATTGCCAATCACCACACAGATGCCGAAGCGACCAGACGCGATATCATGGAAACCGTTTCTCGTATTATCGGCCCGATTGCAAAACCAGACATCATCCAATTTGTCGATGATCTACCAAAAACACGTTCAGGAAAGATCATGCGTCGTATTTTACGTAAGATTGCCGAAGGCGATACCAGCAATTTAGGAGATACTTCTACCCTACAGGATCCGAATGTAGTAGAAGGCATTATACAAGGTGCTGAAGGTCTGAAAAAATAATATATCGTATATGATATATGTAGAAATGGCTGTCCGATTTTTTTGGACAGCCATTTTTAGTTTGATTTATCTATATAACTGCTGTTACATATATATCTTCAAAATGCTATTTCAGCTCTTTGAGATCACTTTTGCACATCCGCTAATTATACGATCTAAATAGGCTTAATTTGATAGGTGCAATTGTATGGGAAGCGTATACTTCACATTAACGGCCTCTCCACGCTGTATGCCGGGCTTCCATTTTCCCGCTCTTTTTATCACGCGAATTCCTTCCTCTCCTGTTCCGAAACCTAGGTCATTCTCTACAACTAAATCCTTTACGTTACCATCTTTGCCTACCACAAACGCTATCCTTACAACGCCAGACACCCCATTACTAATAGCGCCCCTTGGGAAGACATAATTGCTCGCGATGAAGCCCATCAGTCTCGAAATTCCACCAGGGTAATCGGGAGGACTCATAAAGTTCGACGAATCATATTTAAAAACTTCGCCCGAATCCTTTGTTTTAATGCCTGAAATTAATTGATTATTTGTGTAATTTTCAACAAAGCTATCCTTTCCCGACTTTCCTTTCCACTCACCCTCGCGTAAATTACTTTTCATTTTTCCCTCTTCATAACCCCCGCTATAAGTTAAACGGATAAAACCCGTTCCATTTTCCAGTGTTTTATTATTTAGCGAATCATAATACACAACATAAATGGGATCTCCTATTTTCAGTTTTCCCTTTTTAGCTGAACTACTCGGATAAAAAACAATTTTTTCCAATTTATTACGTGGATAAAAGTAAAAAGCAGAATCTACAAGCGCACTGTCGTCGCTATAGTCCTCGATACTTCGTATCGTTCCCTGTTCATAAAATTCATACTTTCGCCCGCGAAATTTAAACGGGTAAAGAGCACTCGTACTGATCCCACTGAGTTTAATGGAGTCGTTGCGCGTATAAAATTCTTCGACACGGTAAACTTTATCCTTCCCGGAGGCGTCGACATGAACTATCCGCGTGTAATAGGCCGAATCCAGATGCTTTGTTTCGGAATCATTTCTCTTGTGATAGCTGGTAAAAGAAACCTGAGCATAAAGGTTTGATAAGCACAAATTAAACGATAAAAAGCATACTAATGACGCCCAAAAACTTAAATAACCCTTCATAAATACTGGTTTGTATAGCAGCAATAATAGGAAATATCAAAGACAATTAAAAAAATAATCGGTTAAATAATTTTTATATTCATTGCGTGTTATACGATAGATTAGTAATTTTAGTTATCCACACAATGTTAATAACATTGTTGAAAACCCATTTTACCGGTAGAACGAACAACATGATCTTATGACTAGACGCCACCCTCATAGAAGCAGTAGAGCAATTGTGCTCCCAAAAAGAAATATTACTTTCTTTTACATAGTATAAAATCAATGATAGGAGCTCAACAGAATAGGTATACTACCTTTAACGGCTTAGAAATAATTTTGGCACTTTTTAAGTGCTTAATACAACAAAAAAAGCCACATCATCCCGACGTGGCCAAAATAAACATATGAATTTAATTAAACAGTTTCTATTTATACGAGTTTACGGAGCTTGCAACTTTCCAGGTACCTGATTCATTGACCAATGTCACTACATCTGTTTTGATGAAATTGTCAAACTTCATGGTGATACGTGCTACCATATAGTTTTCAGATTCCTCCAGAACTTCAGTATGCGTCCTGCAGTTCAATTTTTCACCTTTTTGTTTTTTCAGGAACGAAATAACTTCCGAACGGCTGTTGGTACGAACTGATTTCCCTTGAATTTTCTGATTAAATTCCTGAGCGAACAACTTTTCTACGCCCTGAGAAGCGCCTTCCGTCATTACGGACACATAACTATCGATGGCCAGATCAGCTGTGGATAGGTTCAATGCTTTTCCAGGATCGGTAGTTGCCATTGCGAAAGTTGATATTGTAATCAATGCTGCTGCTGCGAATGTCTTTACTAAAGTTTTCATAATATTGTACTTTATCGTGTTAGTTTTTTGTTTCTTTTCTTATTGTCGCAAGGATCTTGATTATGTTGCATCATTTCCTTTAAGATTCTGATTCAAAAGTAAGACAACGCAGCGTTCTATTTTATTACATTTCGATAAACAAAATAAAAAAGTCGGTAAATGGAGGGAAAGGAGCGGTAAATAAAAAATAACTGAGCGTATAGCGTATACTCAATGGTAAAGGATTATTTTTCCTATCAATTGGCAAAAAATTGACCAAATTCAGTTAGATATTAGATTCGGTTAAATTTTGAATATCATCGATATCTTTAGGTCTATTACTAGACTTTTTACGTAGACAACATCAAATCCCCATTCATTGAAATTGAAAGAAAAGGCATGATTGTATTCCTGGAGGCAAAGTGTTTGGGATTGTAATTTGCAATTTTCGAGACAAGCGCGAAATGTGTTTTCCACATCGTTATTAACATCATGTGGAAAACTGAAATTTTACTTCAATTTGCCAACTCTCCTATAAAAGATATTCGAGAATATTTACGTAAAACTTATTAGCAAATGAATTAAGTCAAGACATTGATGAAACAATTGCGTCCATGTAATTTTTCCCAACCATCTATTTTATTCGAATAAAGGTACCATTAACATAGTCAAGCTTCTGTGTATAGTAGTTTGTTTCTGGTCCCGATACCAACATGCCCCCTATCGCACCTAACAGCACTGAAGCTACAACAACATTCGTTGCAGCGGTGGTTTCTTTCACTGGCCCCACGAAAATGAAATCATCCTCCTCCCTGATTAATGCGTAAAACTGATCTTGACTTGAAATAAAAGGATTACCATTGTACACCACTGCATAATAATCTTTTGGATTTAACTTTTTAAGTTTACCTTTTTCATTTTCTTTAAAGAATCCCGAATAGAAGTCTCCATCTTTTAATTGTGCAGGTCCACCTGAAGGTATTTGACGCACAAACTCTTCGTAGGTGAGATAAAGTCCATCTTTATAAGTGGACGTATTGTATAACGCTAAATGTCTCTTTTGAACAGAATCGTAATTTTCAATTTGACTTAGGGTGTAAAGTTTTGTGGTATCGCCTTTTTTGGTTAACGCATCACAGATCAAATTATTGACAACGTCGCTAGCACGTGCCAAAGTCGCTTTGGTTACATCCATCCCTTTCACTATAATAGACGTATCTACCTGAGCAACTTGCAAATAATTTCCATTTCCTTTCTTAGCAAATAAAATTGCTCTAAAATCCAAGAATCCTTTTTCGGAAAAAGCACCCGTCAATTCCGCAATACAAAATTTTTCAAGGCGCATTAGTAATTCGTCGTCGGCTTTGCGGCTTGCTGTCATATCTTCCAATTGGCGCTGCAGTTGCTTTTCCAATGATGGTTCAGCCACTAAAAATCGATTTGCGTTGAGCATACCTACTTGTATGACGCCGAGGTTATCTTTTATTTCTCGTGCATCGTATAGCCTTATTTTGCCATACTTAGCATGTTCAACTACTTTATTCGGTTTCTTAAATTGAAATGGCCTGTTTTTTTGCTGCGCTTGCAAGGCAACTGTATTTATAATACTAATCAACAAGATGACAATGATTCGTTTCATTGGAGCTTTAATAGATTTTCAAAAATTAGGCAATACGCTAAGTTATGCTATTAATTTCTTTTCTGCAATGTCCATACTTCTTTATGGATCACAGGCTTTCCTTCCTGTTTACTATCTATATCTTTTATAGCAAGTTCAAGAAAACCATTCACGAAAGCATAATGATAAGTTAACTTTACGGTAGAAGCAATAAAGATTTTAATGAACGGCGATAATACATAAAAAAGGAATAGACTCATCATAAAGACGACAAAAAAACCCTCTCAGAAACATTTGAGAGGGTAAATTTAATAAACTTAATAAAATACTATCTGTGTAGCGTATAGGATATATTAGATTTTAGCTTTGTGGAACTAATTTGATTGTTCCAGCATCATTCGTAAAGTATCCCTTCGCATAGCTACCTGTTGGTTCTACATACTTCAATTCTCTAAACTTCACTCCATTGACGTCATATTCTGTGTAAAATTCAAGTCCAGTAGGGGTATAACGATAGGCATATGGTTTTGAATTTCCAGCGATCAATAGTGCTCTCTTCGTTGCCGCTGTTGCAAATGTTGCAGGAAAAGATTCAGTTCCCACTTCAAATTTGTAATTTGAAAAGGCATGGAATTTTGTAAGTGCAGAACGATATGTTGCAACAATTGTGGTAGCCTCTGAAGATTTGATTGGAACCATCACAACCTTATTGTACGACTTTCTACCTTCCATAACAATGGAATCAGCTGACGCTTTTGTTACCAAGAAATCATTTTCGCCTTTCATTCCTTCATTAACGGAACCGATTTGCGCCGTTAAGAAACCAGGTAATTGATATGCACTTGATTTATTAAAATACCCTGGCAAAGCAAAATAATGAAAAATACGATTATAGGTATCGAACGTCAAAATTGGCCCGGCCCCCGGAACCACTATGTAAGTGCTAGTCTGTGCCGCCAAAGTCGTCATGTCACCTTCCACAGTCACATCGACCGAATTGGTAAATTTTGCAAATAATGTATAACCACCAAATTCCAATGCACTGCTAGGATAATATTTAATCATCCAACCATCTTTATTAGCCTGCAACATTGTATATACATTGGATACACTTGCATTCAAACGATCAGTCGGACTTTCATCAAAGATTCGATCCATTTT
Source organism: Sphingobacterium sp. UBA5996 (assembly GCF_002429765.1). Taxonomy (NCBI): domain Bacteria; kingdom Pseudomonadati; phylum Bacteroidota; class Sphingobacteriia; order Sphingobacteriales; family Sphingobacteriaceae; genus Sphingobacterium; species Sphingobacterium sp. UBA5996. The sequence continues at coordinate 341,438 of NZ_DJAS01000003.1, read as the reverse complement.
CTTTTCACAACTTACGCTCAAAGATAAAATGGCTATTGCGAATATAAATAGTTTTAATTTCATTTTTCTTAATTTAAAGTTGTTTGATCAAACGTACTAAGTTTAGGATAACGGGCAATAATATTAGCCCGTAAAATGTCCATATCGATTCCCCATTCGGACTTCATATAGCTTTTTACAATAGCCAATTTTGATAGTATCAATGCCCTTCCCGCTGCTGTTGAATTTTCGACATTCAACATGGCATCAAAATCCGCCTGACTTCGCGTAACATAGAATGAATAGAGTTCAGCAAAATCTTCCGTATCAGCCTTAGAAGCATACGGGGATATAAAACCTGCTGCTATAGCGGATCCTATTCCGACCGGCGTACCAGGATACTTCGTATTCCACTCGTCTTCAATATAGTTACTTCCCGAAATCTCTCTAAAATTGCTCGGATAGGGTTTATTTTGATTTAAAATATGTTGAAATTCATGGTGTACTGTCTTAAAGAATCCGTTATTCAAAAACTGGGAATTTTTACCAGTAGTTTCATTCAGCTCCAATAAATTGTACAGTGAAACTTTTGTGCCGGATTCAGCTGTACCGAGTATAATGACGCCGTTTGTTTGTACAGGTACAGAACCTGTATAAGTAATGATCTTTGGAAAATTACTTCTTAAAAACTGGGTACTTCCAGTTACTTCACTATACGGATCCATTACCAAAAATAACATTAGTTTTGACAAACGAATAGAAGCGTCATAAGGAGCCGGCACCAACCGATAGGTCATATTAGATTCGTTGTCATTATATTTATAAAGTATTTGTACGTTATAAGGCTTCGTATAGTTGTTGTATAAATAGTTGTCTAAAGCATTTTTCGGAATCTCTGAATCCACAAAAACACTTTTCGAATCCAACTTATCCTCTTTATTACAGCCTGAAAACATCACGCCACAGGATAATAATATTGATATTAATAGGGTATTATTTTTCATATTATCTAGGATTAGGAGTTAAACCTGCATTAATAACATCTTGCGGCAACTGTATAGCACGTCTTTTATCACGTTTGGTGAGTATATTATCTGTAACCGTATATGTTAGATTACCATTATATACAGCTGGTGCCTCCCTTCTTGTAATTTCTATTCCGTAACGTTTCACATCAAACCATCGCATACCAGTTTGTAAAAATTGTAGCCGTTTTAAAGATAATACGGCATGAAGCATATTTTCCTGCGTACCAGGCTCAATGGAAAATTCTGGATTCAATTTTTTCTTTGGGGTAGGTGTGGTTGGCGTAAAATAATCAAACGAATTTGCCCAATTATTAATTGAAGCTTCACTTACTGTTGCAGGAGCATTGATCGTATTATTGTCAATATGGATTTGCATATCAGAGAGCGCTGCACTATAATTTTTCAAATGAATATTCGCTTCCGCCCGATTAAGTAGGGCTTCTTCCGATACGATTGGGGCATAAACGCCTTTTGTATAACCGATACCTGCAACTTGATCGGTATATTCAAACATTCGCGCCACATGTGGAAAAATAACTTTATTTGTTGTAGTACTGGAATAAATTGCAGCTTTAATTCTGTAATCAGTACTTACCTTAGCCTGTCCGAAAGGTTGCTTGGCAAAGATAGTTTCTGTCATAGCGATACTACCACCGTGTGCTAACCTATTGTTTGTAGAATAATTTCCAAACGTTTGCCCCATAGAAGAAGATGCCGTAGCAATCAGAAAATTTGCTTTAACAGAACTCGCATTGTACTCGCGCGTAAAGTTTGCATAAGTCGCTGAGAAAGTAGCTATTGTCTTATAATCCCGTAACGTGATGGCTGGGTTTTCACCTAAAGCCAATGTCGCATACTCCACAGCCTTGGTCCAATCTTCCATAAACAAAGCAACACGAGATGCGAATGTATAAGCGGCTGCACGATTAAAATGATATTTTGCTACACTTGAATTCGCGTACGAAGCATCATTAATTAATGGTAACCCTTCTTCCACATCTTTTTTAATATAATCATAAACCTCTGCGACAGTATTACGCTCATACTTAGGGTTTAAAGTAGTTTCCCCCTTTGTCATATAAGTTATACCAAGATCAGTTGTCGCATGTGTCTTTGAATAATTCTGAGCAAAAACATTGACAAGTATCCAATGATTATAGGCTCTAGCCAACAATGCCTCCCCTCTTTGTGCACTGAGACTAGCAGGATTTCCTTGTTCTTCAATTGCCTGTAAGGCAGCATTGGCACTGGCTATTGAACCATAGCATGCACCCCAGATGCGTTCAATGCCGTCGTTATTCGTCTCCGATATATCCTGCCATTTATAGATTTCTTCTATAAATCTCGGATAGTTTAAATATACCGGACCAACATCGTCGACATTGTCTGAAGACAGCTCAGTAACAACAACGTAAGCGCTGCTAGGATAAGCCCCTACAAGCATTTTACCTATTTTGTCTGTGGTATTCAACTCGGCTCTATTATCTGGCAATTCATCAAGGTACTTTTTACAGGACGATAGGCCCATCGCCGTTAAACCGGCAAAAATCAGTATATATGATAGTCTATTTTTCATATGCTAAAATCCCATTTTTAAGGTTAATGTATATTGTTTTGCAATTGGTAAAGCTACACCGCCTGAATTAACGAATTCTGGATCCTGTCCATTTAGACGCTTATCTGCATAAATCAACCATGGATTCACCATATTGAAACGTACACCTAGATTAGACATCTTTAAGGACTTAACGATATGTTTCGGTAATTCATAAGCTAATGAAATATCCTTCAAGCGAATAAAGTCACCTTTAGCAACTGTTTCAGTAGAATAATTGTACGCATTGTACGCATACCGATACTGACTGTTATTTCGAATAAAACGAGAATCCAAAATGACAGGTATATTGGTGAGCGCTTCTTCACCAGGAACTGTCCAGGCATCGGCAAACTCTCTCGGCATGGCATCCAGATCTGTATAACCTGTTTTATACGCAGGATCCAATCGTACGACATTTCCAAAAGAATAGGTAAGAAATATATTCAGTTTAAAATTTTTGTAAGAGAATACGTTTCCAAAGCTTCCCATATCTGTTGGTTCGGTAGGACCTTCATACTTTAAGAACCCAATATTATTTCTTTCCTGAAAATAGACACCTGTAGTTGTTTCAGCGCCATCGATGTAATTATAAACTGGTAATCCGTTGTCAATAATACGGTTGAAAGGAATAGAAAATAAGGGGCGTACCGGATAACCTTCTACACCGTATCCACCTAGCGCAATTAAATCAGAAACTCTGCTGTTATTTTCCAATGAAGTAATTCTATTCTTCGCCTTTGAATAGATAAAATTCGATACCCAAGAGAAATGCTCCTTTTTCAATATTGTAGCAGATAAACTAAGCTCAATACCATTAGATTCCATATCTGCCACGTTACCGTACTTCAAGATTTCTCCTCCTAATCCCTGAGTATTGACTATGCCTATAAGATCGTAATTTTTGCGTTTGTAATAATCCACATCTATGGCAATACGATTTCGGAACAAACCGATTGAAGTACCAATATTAAGTTCGTGCTTTTTCTCATAGGTCAACTCAGAGTTTTCAAGATCCGAAATAGAAAGACCAGTTTCTTTATCAGCTGTACTTGGTCTCCATGGATTATAGCTTTGAATGATAATTTTCGAATTGGTTACAAAGTCTGGCCCCCTATCAGCAGTCAAACTATAGGAACCTTTAAAACTCAGGTTTGAAAAAGGCGTCTCCAAGTTTTTAAAGAAATCCTCTTCCATCACATTCCACATACCCGAAACATTCCATGTAGGCATCCAACGCGCAGATGTTGTACGTCCTAAGCGATTTGTACCTTCATAACGAAATGTTCCATTGACAGTATAACGATTGTCAAATGTATAATTTGCTGTACTATAAAAAGCAACCTGTCTATTTCGCGCAGGGGCCACATCACCGTTCTTTTTACGATCTATAGAATAGTAATCAGCATTTTCTTCTTGATTTTTCTTAAATAAGGTGTAATCAATATATGGAATCTCTCCTAGATCATATTGCAAGCCCCAACCTCTAAACCAGTTTTGATTACGATTTACAGAATTAGATTCGGCTCCCGCAAATACATATAATTTATGGATATCGTTGAATGTCTTATCATAAGCTGCAGTAAAGCGCAAATCACGGGTAAACATCTTGTTGTCTGTACGATTATATATCCCTCCAGCAGGCAACACAGAAACCGGAACAGCATAGGGATTACTTGGATCAGTATATAAGAAAGGATTTGCATCACGAATAAACGTTGTTGGCATCCATCGGTAAGCTAATGCCTGATTCGAATGATCCTTGATATAATGCTGCTGCGAAGTTTGTTGATAGCGTGTTGCAGCTAATAACCCTAGTTCGAGTGCTTTAATGGGCTTCCACTTTAGTTCCCCCTGGAATTTTATATCAGCAGCATTGATATCCATGTAATTGTTGTCTAACTCATGCAGGATATTAAATGGAGCATAATTCCGTGTATAGAACTCGTTAGGATCGAGGGTACGAGAATTCCTTAATGCATAGGTATATGGGTTGATATCAAAGTCTCGCTTAATTTCCATCGAGACCCGATCCACCGATGAACCTATCGTACCTGGTGCTCTTTGATCCCTATAAGAACCATTTGTTCTTAAATCCAATTTTAGGTTATCGAACAAATTATAGGATGCATTAAACATCCCAGTATAGCGCTTCACATCCGATTTGCGCGTCCAGCCATTATCAAAAACACCACTTATAGAGGTATAATATTGTGCTCTATCTGTACCAGAAGAAAGGCTGACCGAGTGATTTTGCATGATTGTCCGGCTGAACAACTGTTTAAACCAGTCTGTATTACGGTATTCAGCTTGTCTTAGGTAGGCGTTTCTTGCCTCCTGTGTATTTTCTAACTGTCCCGCTTTGATCAACTGATACATTTTCCCATACACTCCTGATTCGGACCTATTTGCCACATCGGACATTGTAAGCCATCCTCTCTGCTCAAGTGTTTGATAGAAAGCCATTTGCTCTTGCGAGTTCATGATATTAAAATTATTATAAGAAGGAATAGCTCTGGATGTAAACTCTCCTACATAGTTTGCAGAATTTCTACCGGCAATTCCTTTTTTTGTTGTAATAACAATAACACCACCCATCGCCCGAGCACCGTAAATGGATGTCGCTGAACCGTCCTTAAGAACGGTGAAAGACTCGATGTCGTTCGCATTCAATCCAGCTACGGCAGAACTGATCAACGTCAATGCATCTCCGGAAGAAAGATCATCCGATGAAACATTCGCCACATCCTCTATAATGATTCCATCAACTACCCAAAGTGGTTTTGAACTACCATAAATCGAGGTCGCCCCACGAACTCTGATTTTTGGTGCTGATCCAAATGTACCAGTTGTGTTCTGTACTGATACACCGGCGACACGCCCTTCCAAAGCTCTCGAAGGGTCAGGTAGTCCGCCCAGTTCAATATCTTTCATATTGACTTTAGCGGTAGCGCCTGTAAAGGTTCGTTTGTCAATCTTAGCTCCAAGCCCCGTTACAACAACTTCCTCGATTTGATTTTCATTAGAATCCAATACGATAGATACTGTATTTCTATTATTGACAGCAACCTCCGTATTGTTAAATCCTATATAGCGGACAACCAATACAGCATTTCCGCCAGCATTTATCTTAAAATGCCCGTCTGCATCTGCTTGTGTGGAAATGGAAGTTCCTTTGACCGTGATTGTAGCGCCAGCCAGCGGATTTCCGTTAGCATTTTTAACGGTTCCAGTGACAGACTGTTGCATGTTGTCTGAAACTACTTCGCTCTTTTCATTACTGTTAACAGAAATTGTATTTGCTATAATCTTATACTCGATATTTTTATCTCTTAGTATCGAGTTCAACGCCTCTTCCACAGACGCATTTTTTAGGTCGACTGTAATACGAGATTTAGCGTTTAAGTTTTCGCTGTAGAGAACGCGTAAGTTGGATTGCTTTGAGATCGCAGAAAGCGCCTCCTCAATCCGTGCATTCCTCATTTTCAATGTAACTTTTTGTGCTGTTCCTTTTGCTTGGACGCCAGTTACAAATGCGAATAAAAGGCATGTACTAATTTTCATAATACGTAAGGGTTTGCAAAACCGATGGTCTTGGGGTAACAAGGACCAGGCTTTGCTTAATGGTAAGTTATTCATACATTTACATTTTGTGGTTAATTAGGTAATTAATAGTTCACTTTAAAGTTATGAGCCCTTTAATCGCATGTTTGAACAGGTATGCGCCAACATTCCTGTTCTCTTTTTGCGGGCATTTTAATGATTGGGTAGTAAAGTTATATCATAAGCCTGGCTAAATTAATTTTTATGTCTATTTAAAAAAGTTAGATTTTATTCTCGATAATCAATTCTTTGCCACGAATCTCAAATTTAAGATCGCTGACGTAAGATAGCATTTCCAATACCTGTGAAAGTTTTACGTCTCGCTGTATGCTGCCGCTATATTCTTTATTAAGTTTAACATTCCCTCTAAATTTCACATCTAAATCGTACCAACGAGAAAGTTGATGGGCAATATTTACTATAGTTTCCTTTTTAAAATAAAACTCATTATTATGCCAAGCTAAATCTTGCAATATATCAGCTTTTCCTTTTATAAGGTTACTTTTCGAAAGCGAGGCAAATTCTCCAGGATTTAATTCAAGCGTATTATCCTTCTGCCTTACTTCAACCTTTCCTTCAACTAATGTTGCTCGAATATCATCGTGATAAGCAAAAACATTAAAGTGAGTTCCCAACACCTTAATTTCACCAGCTTTTGATTCAACGAAAAAAGGTTTGCTAGGATCATGTGCCACTTCAAAATAGGCTTCGCCTTCTAAACGTACTCTCCTCTCATTTGCTGAGAATTGTGCTGGAAATGTTAGATTAGACTGCGCATTCACCCAAACTTTAGTACCATCACTCAATGTGATTTTATAAAAACTAGCCCGCGGTACAATTAAAGAATTCTGGGAAGATTCGAGCTTATTTTTGCCATTTTTAACAATCAATTCTGCAGCATTCCATACAAAAGTTTTATCGCTATTGTAACCATTCGGTTTAGTATTGTTTAGCCGAACTTCTTTGCCATCTGCCATCCGTAAAACAGCTCCACTTTTCGCTGGCGCTACATCTTGACTTAGGTTTAGAGCCGAAATGCTGCCATCATTATCTTCTTTTTCCATTTGGCTGTACCATAGATAGAAGAAACTAGATAATAGCACCAGTGAGGCAGCAATACCAATAAACCATTTATTGTACGATCTATTATTTTTGTTAGTAAGCCTATCCCATGCTTTATTTGCATCTAACTGCCCAACAATAGCTAGATCTTGTTCAATATTCTTCGCTCTTTGAAATGAATCCAAAAGCCGTCTGTTATGGTCACTAGCTTGTAGCCATTCTTCAAATTGATTTTTCTCCTCTTCGGTCAATTGACCATATAGAAATTTTTGAAGAAGACGGGAGATATGTCCTGAGTTTTCCATCATTTTGTAGAATAAAGAAACTTAAGACAGGCAAAAGGGTGACAAGAATTTAAATATTTTTTAGCAAAAATATAATAAACGGCAAAAACTCAGGATTTAGTCGCTTTAAAAGCATTTTCATACCGCGTTGTTTTTGAGTTTTTACGGTATTAACACTAATTTTCAGTTCCTCGGTTATTTCAAGATTTGATAAACCTTCCAAATATCCAAGACGAAACACCTGTTGACATGACAAAGGCATTTGTTCGATAATTTTATAAATTTCTTGAATAACCTCACTATGAATCATATTTAATTCGAGGGCGATATTATCCTCTTCCGTAAAACCGACTACATTCCAATATTTTTGCCGAACTTTCTCATGACGAATATGATTATAGCATGCAAAACGGACAGCACTATACAAATAGTTTTTTATAGCAATATCATTATCACTGACCTGTTCTGTATTTTTAAAGTAAGCGATGAAGGAATCTTGCACCAGATCTTCCGCGACAGCTAAATCTCCGACAATTTTCCAGGCAAAGTGGCAAAGCCCATTATAGTGTGTTTTAAATAATATTTCTTCCTTCTGCATAGTTAGATATCTTCCAAACTACAAATCGTGCTTCATAGTGGAAATTTTTAGGACATATATGTACATCTCAGCGGATGCCTAATAATTGAGCAGTAAAAATGCTTAATATTTTTTACTTTTTTAAAAAAAAGTTAGCAAGGAAAATTTGAACTCATATTTTGTCCATATAAATCTAAAAAAACAGATCTAAAAAATAAAAGCTAATTGCCTTAGGGGGAGTAAAACGAAAAAAATAGAGCAGTTTATAAAATGAGATCGTTCCCGAGACGAGAGTTTTAATTGTAACAAGACACTTGCCGTTTATCTATATCCAACGGATATCCCGATAATTATCTACAATTTTCTATGTATAATGATAAATTAGGAGTAGGCTAGTACGATAGAAGATACGAAATTCTCGAACAAGAAGACCGAAATAGTATAATAAAGTATGCTCAAAACTATAGACTATTCACATTGTACAACATCGATATTGGGTGTAATCTGTTTAAGTTCATTGATAAATTCGGTAGCATTTTCTGGATCAACAAATACGTGGTCAACCACATTATAACGTAAGACCATTCCTCTTCTGTAAGGTTTTAAAACTGTAAATCCCATTGATCCAAACCAGTCAACCTTATTTGTTTCTAATTTGTGTATAGAGCGAATATCTATCGATTTTACACCAGAGATCGTCTTAATGAAAAGATTGTGACCTTCAATCCAATAGCGTTTAAAAAAAAATGTAAAATACCAGATTGATAGACATATTCCAAACAAGAGTAATGTGCCGAAATAGCGTTCTTTTTCAAGTCGCTCAAATAACAATATTCCAATAAATATGATCACGACTATTCCCCAAACGTAGCTTCCAAAATTTATATGCGTTTTAAAGACTTTTTTCATTGCTAATAGTTTTTTAATGGATCAATTATTTTAATTTCTGACAGCTAAATCTCGCTTAACAGTAATTGGAAATAAATTGTAGACTTGGTGATACTGTTCGAAATCATCTTTCGTGTTCACCAATATATGATAGATATGAGGGATGACTTCGCTGTTAATATTATTTTTCATAAAGATTATTTCGTCCTTCAGCAGTTCGGTCTTGACATTTACTAGCCAATCTTTCGCTAAGAAAGCATTTATTCGCGCTGAATCTTTGAATAATTTAAGATCATTGAAATGAGTTGCTACTTGCCGAAGACTGTCTTTCTGATGTCGATTTTTTGCCTTATAATAATCCAATAAGGTTAAGTATTCATTATAAAGTTTATTGTTTTCTCCATCGGATACGACCGTCATTTTAATTGATTCGCCTCCATTCTTAGTCAACAACAGTTCTTGTAGTTGCTCTTGGTGATAGACGCTATCAAATAACAGTTTATAATTATTGGACTCTTTTGAATCCAACCAAAATGTAGTTGACATATAATATTTTGGTTTGCCGAGCTCGGGCTGACGAGCAAATCTTTCCTTCTCTTGAGGCCTTACAATATCCCTATCCCATGAAACAGTGAGTTGATAAATTCCCTTGTGTAATGTTTTCATATGAAGATTAATATTCTTGTCACGACTTGTATCAGAAAGCACCTTAATTCCTGTACGCGTATTATATATATCGATATAAAAAGGATCTTTTATTGGAATATCACCATCGATATATATTTGGCCTGTAGTACCGCATCCAACTAGAAGAAATAAAATGAAACTCAATAGCAATCTCCTTGTATTGCTTATTAACCCCGGAGTATTAGCCTGCTTTAAATACATATATTTATCGATACAATTTATCATAATGTAATATGGATAGTTATCTCTTTAAACAATAGCAAAAGCTATAGTTATTACTTTAATACCCCACAATACTTTCCACAAAGATATCGTGGGGCTTATCACATAAAACTGTGATGGTAAATTAGTAAACGAAAGAAAAATAATAATTAGGATCCTCGACGCTTGTAAACTGTATTCCTGACCCAAAATCTTTATCCGTTATGAATGAAAGTTTAAAATCATGATTGATCATTTTCTTAAAGAATGTGGCATTCATATAAGGAACCATGATTCCTCCATTATTTGTTGTATTTTTAATCGAAAGAAAACGTATTGTGCCTTTTTCGAGATCAATTGAATAATTCATTACATAACCACCAATAAACCTTGTATTCCCTTGGTAAATATAGCCATCCATTGTTATGAGTTTCTTTGCGTCATTAAAATTGTAGAAAGAATCTCCTACTGTGAGATTATAACCGCTTGTTTTTGATAAACGCACGTACTCATTCCAATCTATTACATAACTTGCAGACCAAGTTTTTAATGGTAAGTAGCTAGCATAGCTGTAAATACCCGGTTGGAACATATCGGTAATTGCAGTCCCCAATTTATACTGCGGCGGTAATAAATAATCATTCGATTTCTTTATAACAAAAGTTTTTCCAGAGAAAGCATGTAGTTTATACACACCGTTGTTTTCAGTAATCTTTGAAAACTTTTCACCATCAAAGGTTGAATCACTGAGCAACGTCATATTTTTTTCCAAATTGTATAAATATGGAATCTGTACGCTCTCCACTTTACCGTCGATCATAGCCATTAGGGTAATTTGTTTTGCTGAAGTGTTTAGTGTAAACTCACAGTTTGCCTTATTTAGCATAACAGTGTTTATCCCATTTCCGAAGTAATCATTTACATCATTTATACTAGTCCAAAGTTTTTTGCTTAAATAAGCACCTTCTTCTTCCGCCGTAGCTTTTATTAATACAAGCGGTTGTACAAACTTGCGACCCTGAAAAAACAAAGTATCTCCATGGGTTTTCACGTAATCGTATTCATTGTCACTACCGAGTCCTTTTCCAGCCGCCCCACCATAAACACTAGGATCAGGATCTTGTAACATGGTAATATAATTATACGTATCAAAAGATAGTGTAGCATACATGATTTGACGTATGCGATAAGTAGATTCCTTTGCTTCTGTAGCAGTCGTTTCGTTTAGATCTGCGACCATCTTCAGGCGATCATTCTTATCGAACCGAATATAGAATCCATATCCACCTTTAGATATTTCGGTGGTTGTATAGGCTTTCCATCCGTATGGTGCATCTACCAAGGTTCTTTTGACATACAACAGCGTATCAGATATCCTTTCGTCGGGATTACCGAATATAGGATCAATTTCTTTCGGTTTACTACAACTAAAAGCCAATAGGACCAAAAACATTAAATAAAATATCTTTTTCATAATTTAATACTTCCTTAAATTTACTTTGCCTATGAATGTTGCATTCGCATCTTTTACATCCTTCAAAATCAAAAACTGCAGATAGTCGCTCGGATTTACCTTTAAATCTACTTGTTTCCACTCCGCGGAAAAGCTGGTGCTACCTAGATAGTCGATCAACGGTTTAGTATCTTTCAATACCCAATCAATGGCCCCATTATTGTAAATAGTGCCTGTACCTTGGGTAGCAGACTTAGAAATTTTAAAAGTATTATCTGCATTTTTTAAAATATCAAAGTCATAAGCCGCAGTATAGGTCGCGTTATTGTCACCAAAAGCAATGCTTAATGTTGCTTTTGTGGCTGAAACGAACTGAAATGTCATGGATTTTGTAGTCCATCCGCCAAGTTCATCCAAAATAGACATAAAAAATAACCTTTGCTTGCTGGAAATAGTGTTCTCTAATCCCCACGTATTCCTTATATCCCAATCCAAAGAACCTATAAAATCACTACTTAGGGCGGTTGCAGCAGAATAACGTGTTGATTTATACTTTTCGGTCATGACACGCTGAAATTCTATCTGCAACTGTGTTACATCAATGTTAAAATTCTGCATCATATAATCCCGTACAATTGCCTCCTTCTGTTTAAACTTAGGGTAAGCATCCTTTCCACTATCATAAGCAAAATCATCATAATATAATTGACCTGCAACGATTAAATGAGATAGAACTTCCGCAAAATCCTCACCGATAGATTTTCTAGAATATGGTGTAATAAAGCCAAGTGATCTTGCTTTTGCCTGGCTGTTTTCTTGCGCAGTCCAATTCGAGTAATAATCTCCCGCACAAATTTTCCCAAACTCCGCAGGTATAAATCTCATCTGATTAAGAATATGGGTAAATTCATGATGAATAACCTGAAGGTTTCCAGTTACCGAATTGGAATTCGCAATATCAAAATTATTAATCCCGTACAAGGTGATCCGTCTACCGCCATCTGCAGTACCTCCTTTTACTGAACCATCCACATCATAGTCTCCAGACCCAAATAAAGCAAATTGTTTAGGCGTATATGTTTTTATAAATGGAACCCCTCCAATATTCTTATAAACATCTAAAAATCCATTAATAACTACATCCATTTGCGGAATAACTTTTGACTCATCCGCTGGTGCAATATTTTTATTGATATCATGCATATTTCGCTGATACCGATAGACCACTTCAATATTATAGGGATCGGTCAAATTCTTTGTAATCCATTCATCAATATCTCCTGGAACAAAGGTGTCGTAATTTTCAATTTTCGCATTCAGCTTCTCCTCTTTCACACAGGAATATGAACTGGCGATTAGACCGACTGTGATACATATTTTTGTTATTGTTTTCATAAAATTACCTTGGATTTTGTTCAACACCGGACAACTTCGCTTCTTGTGGGATCTGGAAAACACGTCGTGGATCCTCAGGTTTCAATTCGATATAAGACTCGCTTTCATCATTGGCAATGATAAGATGCTTCACTGTTATCCCTTTCCGAATAATATCGAACCAACGTAATCCCATAGACATGAAACCAACTTGCTTAAACTGTAGAACGGTTTGAATAAGTGCTTCTTTATCATCTTGAACCCCGAAAAACAACTTAGACTTTGCAGCTGTTACAGCATGATTTGTAGGATTGTAATTTTCAATTCTATTGCTTGCCATTAAATTCATATCGGCTATACCAGCTGAAATATTACCTAATTCCAAATAGGCTTCAGCTCGATTCATTAGCGCCTCATCTGTAATTAATACTGGAACCATAAGCATAGGAAATCCCGTATTCGCGGTGGCATTTGTTACATACCAGAATTCCTTCCATATATAGGTAGTATAATGTGGAGCACCATAGGAGACACCAAAATTATAGAACTTTGCACCAGCAGCAGTTGTACCATTATAAATGTTTTGGAACACATTTATACCCATAGCATAGCGATTATCCCACCAACGTTGATAACCGCTATAAGTTTCATTGATCAAAAGGCTATAGGGCTGATCTGCCTTGGAAAAGACTGAATGTACTTCCTCGAATGTCATTTTCTTGAACGTGGAATTATAAGGTATCAATTTTCCTGCAAAATTTCCTCCCGCGAAAATCTTATTAGCATTGTCCACAACTTTTTGCCATTCGCCTGTGAACAAATAGAATCTAGTCGCAAAAGCATGGGCAGCAGCTGGTGTAAAATGGTATTTGGGTACATTCCACTCTGCAGGGTTCCCGTCTAAAAGGGCTAAACCTTCTTCCAAATCCTTCCGAATATTATCATAAACAGATTTAACTGTCCCGCGATCATACTGCTTAATCACAATAGTCTCTGGTTCAGTAACGTAAGGAATTCCAGGAGACGTATTGTTCTCTGGATTTTTATAATCGTAGACTTTGGCAAAGAAATTAACAAGCATAAAATGTGAATATGCCCTTGCAACCAAAGCTTCCCCTTTAAATGCAGCAATCTCCTGTCCAAAATTATTAGTTTCAATTGCAGCCAAAGCATGGTTAGCGGCTGCGATAGCTTCATAACAATTGTTCCAGTAGCTATTGGGACTATCCGTATCACTGTTGTTGATATCTTGCCAACGGTATAAGGAAGGAACCGGTTGATAAAGTCCGCCGACGCCTTTATCTTCTACATTATCCGAATAAGTTTCGGCCATAGCAAGATAATTACCAAAAGGATAGGCTGATGTAATCAGTCGTTTGACTTTATCAACCGTATTGATCTCTGCTCTCATATCCGGTTGCTGATCCAGATATTTACTACAACTGTTGAGAAGCAGTGTTGAAGAAAAGAATAGATATTTAAGATTTGTAAGTTTCATAATTTAATCGTTTAGAATCCCAATTTTACAGACAGAGTTATTTGCTTGGGAACAGGTAAAGCTACTCCCCCGTTATTATAGAACTCGGGGTCTACTCCATTTAATTTTTTATCGGAGTAAATCAACCAAAGGTTATTTCCCACCAAATTTACTTGGGCAGTTCTAAATTTAATCTTGTTTACGACCGATTTCGGAATGTTATATCCTACTGAAATCTGCGATAAACGCAGATAATCTCCTTTTGCAACTCGTTCTGATGAATAATTATAAGCGTTATAGGAATAAACAGATGCCGTACGATCCCCAGCGGCGTTCTTAATGTCAAATTCCGCTGTTAGTCCATCGAGAGTAGACGGAACTACTGTTAAATATTCATCCCCTTTATAAATAAAGCGATTGATTAGTTCCCTTGATACATTATACATATCGAGGTAAACTGGTGAATAATTTGGCTGTAGACGGACCATATTGCCCAAACCAAATTTAAGCAAAAACGAAAAGCTAAAATTTTTGTATTCCAGACGGTTGTAGTAACCTCCGGCGAGCGTGGGATCTACCGGTCCCTCATACTTCAAGAATTCCGTTTGATTGTCCTGAAACCAAAAGTAAGTTTCCCCTGGAGTACCATCTGTCCCAATATAGGTTGGATAACCTCCATTGGCAGCCAGTTTATCAAAATCTAAGGAGTAGAGACCTCTATGCGGTTTGCCGATCATTGCCCCACCCTCTCCAGAAATCAGTTCCCAAATATTGCGAGTTACATTTAGCTTTGTAATCTTGGTTTTGTTAAAACCAAGCGTAAGCTGTGTCCGCCAAGTAAATCCGTTTGGATCCTTAAACGGATATCCTCCAAGCTGAATATCAACTCCATGACCTTTCATATCTGCATAATTGGCTAATTTTTCAAATTGCCCGCCAATCCCTGAAGTGCGAATTGGCCCGATTAAATCAAATATATTACGTCTATAATAGTCAAAATTCAAATCTATACGATCATTTAAGAAACCTAAATCTGTACCAATATTAAGCTCGTACATCTTTTCCCAAGTCAGCTCGGAATTTTCCAAACCATTGATATTGATTTTACCTTCCTTTTCTCCGTCATATGGTCTATAAGTAATGGCGTTATAGAAAACGGCCGAAGAATTAGAAGCATTTCCCATATTTGCAACTAGACCATAAGTCCCCCTCAATCTAGCGCGAGACAAAATCTTATTATCTCTATTAAAAAAGTTTTCTTGATCAATATCCCATGCCGCGGAAACGTTCCACGTCGGTAGCCATCTAGCAACGTTCGTACGCCCCATTTTATTGGAACCATCGTAACGCGTCGTAAAGTTCAAAGAGTATTTATCTTTATAATTATAAGCACCACGCAAAGCATAAGCAAGTTTACGATCATAGGTATAATTCATAGCAAATGGAGCATCGCCAGATTCAATCTGCTTCTTATAGTACCGATATGCGGGTAAAACTAGATTACCATTTCCATATTCAATTCCTGGTCCGTTAAAATCGTGGCTCTGCTTATCCGCATACTGAAGTTCATAGGTTCCAAACAAATTCATGGTATGATCATTCCATTTTTTGTTGAATTCCAAATTATGCCGCATATAATAACTGATCATATTATTATTAGCGACATTGAAAAAACCTCCGTTGGGAAGAATAACATATTTATCCGTATTGGGAAAATCTGGATCAGCATACAAAAATCTGTTTCCTGCGTTTACCGTTTGATCTTGATTCGCACGGTATGCTTTCGAAAGATTGGCATTCTCCGTGATCATATGTTGTCTTTCGGAATTATAGTAGCGATACATTCCGTTAGCAGAATAGGTTAGGGAAGGTAAGACTTTATACGTTATACCAGCTTGCACCTTGATATCCATTAATTTAAGTTTGATATAATTATTATCAAGTTCGTTGAAGATATTAAAAGGCGCATAATCTCGCGTAAAATATTCTAAATCGCCATTTTCATCATATGGAGTAATAATACGACTGGTATTTAGTGCATAGGAGTATGGATTAATATCAAAATCCCGCGAATAGCTACCATATACAGCATCAGAATTACGGTTTAAAGTTCCAGGCGTACGCTGATCGCGAATATTTCCCTGAAAAATAAATTCCGTACTCAATTTATCATTAATTTTATAGTTATTACGGATATTGGCTGTAAAACGCTTTGCTTGATTACCTACCGTGTAACCGGGATCATTCATAAAACTAGTAGAAGCATAAGTCTGCGCCTTAGCAGTTCCTGAACTCATGCTTAATGAATGGTCATGTACAAAACTGTTTCGGAATAATAGATCAAACCAGTCCGTATTTACATTTGCATAACGTTGTAAGAAATTATAACGTGATGGTGCATCATTTCGGAGTTTGAAAGAATCCGTATTAGGATCATATTCGTACATGAGATTGTACATTTTTGTAAATACGCCCCCTGTTCCCGCTCTTGATACCTGAGAGTGATTGAGATACCCTTTATTTTCCATATCTATAACCAACTGCATCTGTTCCGAAGAATTCATGATATCAAATTGATTGTAATTAGGTTTAATATAGGTTGTAAAGTTTCCAGAATAATTGAAATGTACCTGTCCTTCTGTATTTTTACCTCTTTTCGTATTAACCACAACTACCCCATTCATTGCTGCTGCACCGTACATCGCTGTTGCAGCGGCATCTTTCAATACAGTGATCGACTCAATATCATCAGGATTCAAGCCCGCTACAGAGGACCCTAGTAAGGTATTTGCATCACCAGTGGATAACGCTTCGTTGGAGATATTGACAGCCTCATCCAAAATAACACCGTCGATCACCCATAAAGGTTTATTATCTCCCGTTAAAGAAGTGGCACCGCGGACCCGAATTTTTGGTGCGGCACCAAAAGTACCGGAAACGTTTTGCACTGATACACCCGCAGCTTGTCCTTCCAACATTCGAGAAACATCGGGAACCCCAGCACGTTCGGCTTCCTTAGCGTCTATTCTTGTAGATGCTCCTGTAAAAAACTTACGGTCCAGATTCTGATATCCGGTTGCAACAACATTAACTTCATCCAATTTTAAGTCATTAGCCGCGAGCACGACATTTACGCTAGACTTCCCATCCACGGAAATTTCCCTAGTGCCAAATCCAACGTACCGTACAACCAAAACGGCCGATGTAGCGGCATTGATCTTAAAATGGCCCAGGTCATCAGTCTGTGTTGAAATAGAAGTTCCCTTTACAGTTACTGTAGCTCCACTCAATCCTTTGCCATCTTGACTTTTAACAGTACCAGAAACAACCTGTTGCTGCGTATTACGTTCGAAACGACTGCCCTCATCACCATTTACTGAAATAGTGTTCGCAATGATCTTATAATCAATGTGATTATTGCGCAAGACAGAATTTAATGCTTCTTCTACCGAAGCATTTTTTAAGTTCACATTGACCCTTAACTTAGAATCAACGTTTTCCCCATAAAATAATTGCAAATTAGATTGTTTGGAGATTGCGTTCAACGCCTCTTCAATCCTTGCATTTTTCATCTTTAAAGTAACTTTCTGCGCAATGCCGTTGGCTTGAACTCCGGTCACAAAGGCGAAAAGAAGGCAGGTACTAATTTTCATAATACGTAAAGGTTTACAAAACCGTGGGTCATGAGGTAGCATTCGCCAAGTTTTGCCAAATGGTAAGTTATTCATACATTTACTCTTTGTGGTTAATTGGGTTTACTTAATTCGCTTTAAAATTTTTAGGCCTTTTGATCATTTCGGAACAGGGATGCTGCAACATTCCTGTTCTACTTTGCTTCTAAAACCTCTAGGTTAGGTATCGATTCTCACATAAGCACTCCTTTCTATTTGTTTTCGACAATTAATTCTTTTCCATGAAGCTCAAATTTCAAATCGCAGACGTAAGTCAACATTTCCAAAACTTCAGATAACGTAACATCGCGTTTAAAATTACCGCTATACACTTTATCCATTGCGACATCTTTCTTAAATCGAACTTGGACATCGTACCATTTAGACAGCGTAGAAGCAATCTCAACAATCGTTTCTTTCTTAAAATAAAACTGATTATTATGCCATGAAAGATCGTGATCCATATCTGCTTTCCCTTTGCTGAGAAGTTCACCTTTCAGATTTGCATACTCTCCGGGCTCAAGAACAATAACATTGCCTAAATGGCTGACTTGAACTCTCCCGGAGGATAATGTCGTACGAACATTACTACTATAGGCGTTAATATTGAAATGTGTACCTAACACCTTTACCTCGCTTCCTCTAGACTCCACTACAAAAGGACGATCAGCTTCATGAGCGACTTCGAAATAAGCCTCGCCCTCTAGCATAACGCGACGCTCATTTTCTTTAAATTTTACAGGGAATTTAAGCTGAGAGTTAGCATTTACCCAAACCTGAGTTCCATCTTCTAAATTTAACTTATAAAAATTGCCTTTAGGAACAACCAATGTATTAAATTGTATTTCAGCCACTTCTTGAGGGTGATTGATTTGGTCAATGTTAGCTTTATTCGTTAAAGCTACTATTTTCGGATCAACTGCTTTGTTAGACTTCTCCAATGACATAATTGATCCATCAGCCAAAACAAGCAAAGCTCCGGACTTTGCCGGTTGTATATCGCCCTTCACTGGACTGATAATTGCAACTTTCTCCGAAACTTTACCCTTCTGATGAAAAATATAAAAGAGCGACATACCCATCAATACGACAAGACTAGCTGCCACACGGAGAATAGGATTATAATGTTTCTTAATTCTCTGAGTAGTCTCCTGAATATTACGCCAAGCACCATCTTCGTCCAGATTATCTAAAAAGATAAGATCCTCCTCAATATTTTTTGCATCCCGAAAGCTTTCAAGCAATTCATCGTTATTTTTGTCAGATTTCCGCCACTCTTCAATAGCATCCCGATCTGCTATGGTTTCTTGACCACGAAGCAATTTATTAATGAGTTTGGTTATGTAATTGGTATTAGCTTTCATATCTATAGGTTATAAACCCTATAGATTCGTCGAGGGTGACAAGAAATTAAAATTATTTTAATAAAAAAATAATAAAGGGTAAAAACTCGGGGTGCAGCTTATCCATCAAAATTTTCATGCCCCTTTGTTTTTGCGTTTTAACCGTATTTATGCTGATTTGAAGTCTTTCTGTGATCTCAAGATTTGACAGCCCATCTAAATATCCCATCTTAAAAATCTGTTGACAAGCGGAAGGCATTTGAGCAATAATCCGGTAAATTTCATTAATCACTTCGGTATGAATAATGGAACGCTCAACCGAATGCCCATCTTCCTCGTTGAACTCAACCCGAGTCCAATACTTTTCCTTTACTTTTTCATGCCGTAAATGCTTTAAACAAGAAAATCGAACAGCAGTATACAAATAGTTTCGTACAAATGCATCGGATTGTTCCATTCGTTGTTGATCTCTGAAGAATGTAACAAATGCTTCTTGTACCAAATCCTCCGCAGTAGTAGATTCCCGCACAAATTTCCAAGCAAAATGGCACAAACTCCTATAATACGTTCTAAATAATTTCTCTTCTGGGCCCATAATTCTAACGGGTATAACAAAATTGATTAGCAAACAGTCCTCGTAGGCAGATTAACTATTTTAAAGATAGAGTTTTTATTTTTTTTTAACAAGATTTGACATTTTTATTGCATAAAATGTTAATATCAGCCCATAACGATCTTGTTTTTCAATAAAATCATATTTAAACATCCATAATTTAGTAATATTTGGCCTCAAAAATTTCGATCATATTTAAAACAAAAGACTATTCTCCGTATTTATAAATAGAAAAAATGGTCTATAAGCGCCAAAATGTCGCTTTTTTTTACTATATTGTAAACTTTCAAAAAACCTTCATCGCCCTATCAGTGTTGACTAGGATGATATGTCGAAGGTTCTAATTGACAAGTAAAACAAACACTTCAATAAAAATTAAAACAAAGACTAAATGCTATTTACTGTTCTGTCAGGATTAATAACATCGAGCCTTATTGTTCCATTTGGTCGTTTCCTAAAAACCAAATGGGGTTTTATTCTCGCATTCTTACCGGTACTTCTATTTCTATATTTTGCTCAATATATTGTACCTATTGGTCGAGGCTCCTATTTTGTACAGTCAACCTCGTGGGTGCCCTCTCTAGGTATCAATCTGGATTTTAAACTGGATGGGCTATCCCTACTTTTCGCCTTATTGATTACCGGTATCGGAGCCTGTATTTTCTTCTACGCGAATGCCTATCTTAAAGGGCATCGGTATATCGATCGATTCTTTGGCTATCTCTGCTTATTTATGTCAGCGATGCTGGGGCTTGTCCTATCGGACAATATGTTATTATTATTTATCTTTTGGGAATTGACTTCAATCAGCTCATTTTTTCTCATTGGATTTAACAATGACAACAACGATTCACGCAAAAGCGCATTGACCGCTCTTTCCATCACGGGTCTAGGTGGCTTCTTTCTACTGGCAGGTTTCATTTTACTGGGTAATATCGCAGGTACTTATCATATTACAGCACTGCTCGACAAAGTATCACTCATTCAACAACATCCACTCTTCCCCTTGGTATTTGGCTTGGTAGCACTTGGAGCAATTACAAAATCTGCACAGTTCCCTTTCCATTTTTGGTTACCTGGTGCCATGAAAGCGCCAACGCCAGTCTCGGCCTACCTCCATTCTGCAACCATGGTCAAAGCAGGTATTTATCTTTTGGCCCGCTTTTCGCCGATTCTTGGAGGGAACCCCATCTGGATGTACTCCCTGATGGCCATTGGTGGCTTTACCATGCTTTACACCGCCTTTCATTCGCTGTTCAGAACAGACTTAAAAGGCGTTTTGGCCTATTCAACGATATCCGCACTAGGAATTTTGGTTTTTTTATTGGGTCTTGGTACAAAGGACGCCATTATTGCAGCATGTGTCTTTATACTTGTACATGCCTTATATAAAGCCGCTTTATTCCTTATTACGGGAATTATAGATCATGAAACCGGGACAAGGGATCTGACGGTTTTACGGG
The DNA here is from genome assembly GCF_002429765.1 of Sphingobacterium sp. UBA5996. Taxonomy (NCBI): domain Bacteria; kingdom Pseudomonadati; phylum Bacteroidota; class Sphingobacteriia; order Sphingobacteriales; family Sphingobacteriaceae; genus Sphingobacterium; species Sphingobacterium sp. UBA5996. The sequence continues at coordinate 320,141 of NZ_DJAS01000003.1, read as the reverse complement.
GACTGCGTAAGGTTTTGATGCCTGTCGCTATCGCCGGTTTTCTTGCTGCACTTTCCAGTGCTGGTATTCCGCTTACTTTTGGATTTATTGGAAAAGATCTGATCTATGAGGCAACACTACACGCAGCACCGGATTTATTTCTCTATTTGACAGCGGCTGCGGTCGCAACAAATATATTATTGGTCTCCGCTGGATTTATGGCCGGTATCAAACCTTTTATGGGGAAGTTGCCCGAACAATTTAGTAAAATCCATCTGCCTTACAGAGCCATGTGGATCCCACCATTACTTTTAGCCGTTCTTGGTGTTATTTTTGGCTGTATTCCGGGACTTATTGGTGAATGGATTGCAGGCCCAACCGCGGTAAGTATACTTGCCAAAACGGAAGTTTTTCAGCTAAAGATCTGGCATGGCTTTAATTTAATCCTGCTCCTAAGTGCAATTACAATTGTTGCCGGCACGCTACTCTATTTCGCAAACAGACCAAGTAATAACAAATTGAGCTGGATCGCGAAATTCAATAAGATTTCTCCGGAATATATGATCAACTTGTGTGCACAGGAAATTGTATTGTTCTCCGCTTTCTTCACAAACAAAATGCACAACGGCTACTTGCGTTCATATTTATTAAAAATTATCTTATTTGCGGAAGTATTGATCGCCTACCAGCTATATCTCGGGGGGCCACTCCATATCAAATGGGAAACGCTATCGCCGGTAAGCTTCTACGAAGTAACCACGGTCTGTATTTTGATCGGTGCTATTGTATTGACCATACGAACCACATCCCGGTTGACAGCAGTCGTGGCCACTAGTGTCGTAGGCTATGCCATATGTCTTATTTTCGTATTTTACAGTGCTCCAGATTTAGCGATGACCCAGTTTACCATAGACACCCTCACGGTAGTACTCTTTGTCTTGGTACTGTTTAAACTCCCTTCCTTCCTGAATCTGGCAAACAGACGCACCGTCATTCGTGACGCCATAGTCGCTGTCATTTTTGGCGTTTTGCTGTCCATGGTAGCACTCCGTGTCCTGCATGAACCAACAACGACTAATATCAGTGATTTCTACGGCGACTATGCTTATGTGCTTGCTAAGGGTAAAAATGTAGTCAATGTACTTCTTGTGGATTTCAGAGGCTTTGACACCATGTTTGAGATTGTCGTGTTGAGTATTGCTGCATTGGGAGTATACAGCTTATTAAAATTACGTTTAAAACCTTCGGATAAAGAATAATGATGTTTAACAGCTATGAGGCCGTAAACGGACATAGCATGATGCATAGCTAAATAGTAACAAATGAACAGTACAATATTACAGACCGCTACGCGATATCTATTACCGATACTCTTACTTTTCTCGGTATTCCTGCTATTAAGAGGGCACTATTACCCTGGGGGCGGATTCGTGGGGGGCTTGGTTGCTTCTATTGCCTTCGTTTTGCATAGTTTTGCCTTTGGCCCACAAAACACCATGAAATTGATTCAATATAAACCCTTATCCCTCATCCCCATAGGACTGGGAGTTTCGGCGATAAGCATGTTCCTGCCTGTTTTCTTTGGCTATCCTGTGATGACGGGACTGTGGCTTGAGGAAAAAATTCCAGTCATCGGAATGATCGGAACAGCCTTGTTTTTTGACCTTGGTGTATATTTTGTTGTTATTGGCGTCGTGCTTACAATTTTATTTACAATTGCGTTAACTACTGAAGAAGAAGAATAATGGAACTGATTCTTGTCTTATTAATAGGCATTTTATATGCCGCTGGGATATACCTTATCCTCCGCCGAAGCATGGTAAAACTGTTGTTGGGTATTATGTTACTGGGCAATGGCACCAATATACTGATCTTCTTATTGGGCAATATTATTAAAGGAAAACCGCCTATTATTGCACCAGATCTGAAAGTATTCACCGATATTTATGCGGATCCGATTCCGCAAGCTCTTATTTTAACAGCCATCGTGATTAGCTTTGGCCTAACCTCCTTTGCCATCGTTCTGCTCAAGCGTGTCTATGCATTGCTGGGTACAGACGATTTGGATGATTTGAACACCCCTGAGGAAGAAGATATATGATAGACAACCACATTATTGCCACGATCATCGTGCACTTATTTATTGCTATTGTCCAACTGATGTTTTGGCGCAAATCTACTGCACAACGTTTCCTGAGTGTTGTTGGAAGCTTGCTCGTTCTTATTCTTGCTTTTAAATTATTCTTCAAGGTCTACGAAGGTGGTATTTTAACCATGAATGCGGCCAATTGGAAAGCTCCCTTTGGAATTGTCTTTGTTGCGGATCTATTCAGTAGCACCCTTGTCCTTCTCACATCAATTGCAGGTCTTGCTGTCTCCATCTTCTCCTGTGTCGGCGTGGGCCGCCAGCGTATTCTCTACGGATATTTCCCTATCTTCCACTTTTTAATGATGGGACTGAATGGAGCCTTTCTCACTGGTGATATCTTCAACTTGTATGTATGGTTTGAAGTCATTATCATTTCTTCCTTCGTACTCATGACATTGGGTGGGAGAAAATCCCAACTGGAAGGGGCTGTAAAATACATGGCCATGAATATCTTGGCGTCCACATTTTTCTTAACAGGGATAGGCATACTTTATGGTATTTCAGGATCATTGAATATGGCCGACTTAGCTCTGCGTATCCCAAAGATACAGAACCAAGCGTTAGTAGAAATCACAGCGACATTTTTTCTGATCGGTTTTGGTATTAAATCTGCCGTATTTCCACTTTACTTCTGGCTACCATCATCTTATCATACCCCGCCCTCGGCAGTAGCGGCGACTTTCGGCGGCCTATTGACAAAAGTAGGTATCTACGCATTATTCAGAGTGTTTTCTTTGCTATTTATTCCCAATCATTTTACCAAAGAACTACTGATCGCACTAGCCATATTGACAATTTTGACCGGTGCCTTTGGTGCATTGATCAAAACCAATATCAGAAGGTTGTTTTCCTATTTAATCGTTTGCCATATCGGCTTTATGATTGGCGGGCTGGGCCTATACAGTAAATGGGCCTTACTAGGAGCAATATTCTATCTCATCCACGATATCATGGTTAAAACCAATTTATTTCTAATTGCTGGTGTTGTACGTCAACTCCGCGGTACCATGGATATGAATAAATTGGGTGGACTGTATGCCCAATACCCTAAAATTTCTTTACTTTTTGCCCTTGTTCTTTTTTCTCTTGTCGGCATACCGCCCCTATCGGGTTTCTGGCCCAAAATCTATTTATTCCGGGACGCGTTCCAGCTCGAAAAGTATGCCTTTGCAGGAGCCCTGATCATCGGTAGTTTTATCACTTTGTTTGTCATCGCGAAAATGTGGGCACAGGTATTCTGGAAAGATGCACCTGACCCAGAAATAGTTGAAGATAAATTTGCAGATATGGTTGGGTATAAAAAAACAATGCTCATACTCCCGGTTATTATTTTGGCATCTGCGTCGCTGTATATCGGGCTCAACGCCGAGGCTATCATTCATGTGGCGGATCAGATTGCTACACAATTATTGGACACATCACCTTACATAAACGCTGTACTAGGAGGGCAGAAATAATATGATAAAGCAGTTTTTAATGAACCTCATGTTATCCTTTATCTGGGTTGCACTGACGGGATCAATGTATTACTCGAACTTTCTATTCGGTTTTATGCTCGGATTTGGCATACTCTGGTTGATGAACAGAAATGAAGCCGATCAGCGCTACTTCTATCGGGTACCTAAAACATTGAGTTTTATTCTTTTTTTCCTTTGGGAAATGATCGTTGCTAATATTCAGGTTGCCTATGATGTCATCACGCCGAAATTTTTCATCAAACCGGCCATTGTGAAATATCCTATGGATGCAAAAACAGATTTAGAAATCAACCTACTTTCAACTTTTATTTCGTTAACACCAGGCACACTTATACTCGATGTAAGTGAAGATAAAAAGACGATCTTTATACATGTGATGTACATGAAGAACAGGGAACAGTTTGTCTCTACCCTTAAAAATAATGTTGAACGAAGACTTTTAGAACTCTTAAGATGACTTTAAACAGCTATTTTGACTATGTAATCCTTCCAATCTTGACTATTTCAGTCATATTGGCTTTTATTCGCCTGTATAAAGGACCTCAGATATTTGATCGTGTTATTGCCTTAGATCTTATTATTACCATTGGAATCGGTATCATTACCGTCTATAGTATACGAACTTCGCAGGAAGTATTTTTAGATATTGCCATGATATTAGCACTTATCGCATTTCTTGGCACAATCGCATTTTCATTTTATTTAGAAAAACAAAGCAAAGATGAATGATATTACTTTAGCCATACTCAGCACCATAGGGGCACTGGCCATATTGTTTGCATCTATTGGCATCTTGCGGATGCCGGATTTTTATTTACGTCTTTCGGTAACCGTCAAGGCAGCAACACTCGGTGTTGGGCTATTGCTCATTTGTGCTGCTGTCACTTTCCCGGATGTATCCGTAACGACAAAGGCCATAGCTATTGGTTTCTTTCTGATTCTAACGGCGCCAGTTGCAGCACACATGATTGGCCGAGCCGCATACATACAACGCGTAAAAACATGGAAGGGAACCACCTTAAATGATCTGGAAAAAGAGGGAAAATTAGATTGCAGAAAAGAAGATTTCTAAGAAAAGTCCATTGAGCCTTTCTTAAAAATCTTCTTACCTTGATTAAAATAGAATACAAACAGGAGCAGGCACAGAAATTTCTTTCCCGGTATCTGTTAACAAACCAGTTTTCGTATCCCGGCTAAACAAAACAATGTTGTTCGTGTATTGATTGGCAACTAAAAGATATTTACCATCTGGAGAAAGATTGAAATTGCGCGGTCCCTTACCTTTTACCGAATTATTGGCTATTTTCTTTAATTCTCCATCTTTCTCTACCGAAAAAGTAGCTATCGTATTGGCATCGCCCCGATTGGTTGCATACAAAAATTTGCCATCAGCAGACATCTTGATATCTGCCCCACCGTTACTTCCTTTAAAACCTTCCGGATTGATATCAAATGTACTTTGATACATCCAGGCATTGCCATCTTTCTTATAAAAGGCAATTTGACCCGTCATTTCCAATACAACATACAAGAATTTCTCTTTCTTATCAAAAACGATATGTCGCGGACCGCCCCCAGCAGGAGTAAAGATATCTTCCGATTCCTCAGCGAGACTATAGGTATTTCCAGTTTTATTGACTGAATAAATTGAGACCTCGTCCAGACCAAGATCTTGGATATACAACTTATCGCCCTTTTTAGAGAAAAAAGTAGAATGTACATGTGGTTTTTCTTGCCGAACTGGATCAACGCCCTTACCTTCATGTTGTATCAGTCGCGCTCTTTTACTCAAGACACCATTACTTTCTAGATCAAATAGAGCCGCAGATCCGCCTGTATAGTTTGCTACGGCCAGCAGGCTTGCGTTAGGATGGACCTCGACAAAACAAGGCGCCCCTCCACCTGAAGGGAGAGAGTTTAGAAATGTTAAATGCCCGTCTTTAAAAGAATAAGCAGAAACCGTCCCTTCTTGATTCGGAACCTCATTAACAGCATAGATAAAGTTGTTACTCCGGGCGAGAAATGATGGGTCTTTACTCTCCTGTGTACTCAACAACGTTGCATTACCAGTTTTGACATCAAAATTATAGACATAAATACCTTTGCTTTCAGTTTTGCTAGTGTAAGTACCGACAAACATAGGAGTCTGTTGTGCAAAACTAGCGAAAGGTAAAATTGTCATTAAGTAAATAAATGCTTTTTTCATCGAAATTATTTTATAAATTGATACCCATGTATTTAATGAGATCGTTGCTACGGGTTTGTGTATACACTATTTGCGACCTCGATTAAATTTATGTATTCATTTTTCGGTGCTTAAATTCAAAAACCCGCAACCATTTTATCGGCACAAATATCGTCAATAGACTTGTTAAATTTGGTTAAAACCGCCCTTTCTAATAGGCAAATGCGTATTTTAGCGCATCAATTTTAACAATTCCAAAATCACCCATTTAAAATATGGGTAGTACAAAAATATTGTTAAATAAAAGTACGAATAATTCATATAATCTGATAATTTTGTGCTGTTGTTCAAAAAGTATATATTGAATATAATTAGCTTACATATCTGCAAAGGCCTGAGCCTTTAATAATGAATAAATCATGAACAAATGACCGAGTGAAAAGAGCCCATTTGAACAAATGGTGGACACTCATAAATATCATAAATAATTTATACGAATGAAAAAAAACATTTATATATTGTTTTTATTGCTTTTAGCTTCAATTCAGGCTAGTTTAGCGCAACGTCAGGTGATTGACCGTGTTGTCGCAACAGTTGGATCGGGCATTATCTTACAGTCCGACGTGGATATGCAATATTCGCAATGGTTAGCGCAAGGAAACAAACCTAATGAAAACTTTAAATGCGGTGTACTTGAGCAATTAATCATTCAGAAACTGCTTTCCCAACAGGCCGTAATTGACTCTATTGATGTAACAGAAACCGAAGTTGACGACAACCTTAACTCCCGTTTACGCCATATGTCACAACAGGCTGGAGGTCAAGAACGTCTTGAGAAATTTCTCAACCGCTCGTTATTACAATACAAGGAAGAAATGCGTGCAAGTGTTTTTGAGCAGTTGAAAGCGAACAAAATGCAGCAAAACATTGTTCAAAAAGTTGACGTAACACCATTGGAAGTAAAACGTTATTTTGAAGGCCTGAATCAAGATAGCCTCCCTTATTTCAATACTGAAGTCGAAATTGGTGAAATTGTCATGATGCCGAAGTTGACAGATGAGGAAAAAAAAGAACAACGAGACAAAATTGAAGGTATCCGAAAACAGATTGTAGAGGGCTCTGATTTTGGTACAATGGCTCGTATATATTCCCAAGACCCAGGATCAGCACCCTACGGTGGAGATTTGGGTTTCGGTACACGCGACAACTACGTCAAGGAATACTCTGCAATGGCATTTAAATTAAAACCTGGAGAAATATCGCCCATTGTAGAATCTAAATATGGATTCCATATTATTCAGGTACTCGAAAGACGTGGCGAAGAGGTTCACACACGCCATATTCTAATGAAGATTAATCCTGGTGCCGCAGCGTTAGAACGGACTAAAAATAAACTGGACAGTATCTATAAATTAGTCGTTGACAAAAAAATGGATTTCTATCACGCTGCCACAAATTATTCGGATGCAGAGGAAAGTAAATTCAATGGTGGTATGATCCTCAATCAAGACGGATCAAGCCGCACAACAGTAATTCCTATGGATGGCTTGGAGAAATCAGTATTTACAGCAATCGATCAGCTAAAACCGGGAGAATACTCCAAACCAGCGCAATTTACAGACAAAATGGGCGATGTTGGCTATCGCTTCAACTATTTAAAAACACGTATCCCTCCACACAAAGCTAATTTGGACGAGGATTTTACCAAAATTAAAGAGGCGGCCAGACAAGATAAAATCAATCGCAATCTGAGCAAATGGTTTGACGATAAATCCAAAACAACATTTATTGATATCAGTGACGAATTTGGTTCATGTGATGAATTGAAAAAATGGAGAAAATAATAGGCTTAAAACACTTATCACCTAAAAAGGGCTTGAATATTTGATATTCAAGCCCTTTTTAGTTTGCAGTCTCCGTTATTATTTCTCAAACATCATCTCAATCAGGATATTCCAATTGGCCTTCTTCACATCATCTTTCGCCAATTCACTGAGTTGCCAGATGCGAATATAATTATACTTGACAACTTTATCCTTCTGTCTCACCGTTGCCGTTCCTTTTGTATAGGCAAAATCTCCACTATACGAACGTTTTACTTCTTCGGGGACTGTTTCTATCGTCATTCGTTGCTTTTTGAGATAGGCCATCATAGTAGCCTTTCCTTCCATCGGACTAGTCCAGGGAAACAAAAACCGTACATCCTCACTTAAAAACTCCTTATAAGCGGTTGGGTTGTCGGCTTTCAATACTGTCGACATTAACTTGTCTGTTTCTAAAACAATATCTTCCCGCTGATTTAAGCGTACTTTAGAACGATGTTTCAGATACCAAGAATCGGTAGGTTCGATATATTCCAAATCAAATTCACCATCGTTCCCATTGTTTTCCACTTCGGCGCGAATATCGACCAGCCACTTGCCCTTCTTATTCCGCTTCCATACGGTGAGATATTCTCCGTGTCGCAATCGCGCACCTACCTTCTGAAAATCCATAGACCCCGAAGTCACACCGAACTCCTGACTCTTGGCAATCAGCGCAAACGTAGGTTGCCAATGTAAGACATCCGGAATATTTGGTCTATTATTCAGATAATTATAAGCATTTACTGCCGACGGAACATAAAACGTAGATTCTTTATCAATAATCGAAAGAAATGCCTGGTGCGGTGTAGATGCTTTAGCCAATGCTGCTGCATCCTTATCTGCCTGCAGGAGGCTGCCAACTTTCTCGGGTATCTGTGCATGTAGTGTTGTACCAACAACACTCATCAATGTAACAACAGATAGCCTATTCCAAAAATTCATACGCAAAATGATTTCCTCTTTTATAATTCGATTTCTTCTCTATCAAATCTTATTCCAAAGTGTTCCTTCTTTACTATCTTTCAATTGAATTCCAATAGTATTAAGCTCATCACGAATACGATCTGAGGTAACGAAGTCTTTATTTGCTTTTGCTTCATTACGTAGCTTAATAACCAGATTCATGACATCGTCAATATCATCAGATGCGGATGTCTGATCGTTTCTAAGCCCGAGGATATTCTCGACAAATTCTTTCATGAATACTTTCAGGTTTTCCAATCCTTCAGCCGACACTTTCGCTTTACCATCATAAATTGAGTTGATGATACGTACAATTTCAAACAGCTCGGCGATGAGTACTGGACTATTAAAGTCGTCATCCATAGCGGCGTAACACTTGCGGCGGATTTCCGCTAAATTAAATGAATCAGCACCTTTCGATACTTTCAATTTATCTAAGAGGCTTATAGCAGTCATTAGACGCTTATAACCCTTGTCGGCCGCATCCAGTGCCTCGTTTGAAAAATCCAAAGTACTTCTATAATGCGCCTGTAGCATAAAGAAGCGTACAGCCATCGGCGAGTATCCTCTATTCAGTAAGGGGTGATTTCCTGTAAATAACTCGCCCGGCAAGAATCCGTTTCCAGCAGATTTAGACATACGGGCACCATTTACAGTCAACATATTGGTATGCATCCAGTACTTTGCAGGACTCGTATGGTTACATGCTTCAGACTGTGCAATTTCATTGGTATGATGTGTAGCAGCCAAATCCATTCCACCACCATGAATATCAAACTGATCGCCCAGGTACTTTCTGCTCATGGCTGAACACTCGATATGCCAGCCCGGAAAGCCAACGCTCCAAGGAGCGGGCCAACGCATGATCGTTTCGGGTTTTGCTTTGATCCACAAGGCAAAATCCAAACGCCCCTTTTTCTCATCCTGACCACTCAATTCACGGGTGTTATTGAGCATATCCTCTAATTTACGATTGGTCAATATCGTGTAATCATATGTTTCAACGTATTTTTCAACATCAAAATATACGGTACCATTCCGTTCATAAGCATAGCCATTCTCCATAATCTGTTCGATCATCTCGATCTGCTCGCAAATATGCCCTGTCGCCGTAGGCTCAATACTTGGCGGCAAGGTATTAAAAAGACGCAATACGTCGTGAAAACCTATCGTATACTTTTGTACAATTTCCATAGGCTCCAACTGTTCCAATTTTGCCTTTTTTGCAAATTTGTCATCTCCCTCATCACGATCGCCTTCCAAATGCCCCGCATCCGTAATATTGCGTACATAACGCACTTTATAACCAAGATGACGTAGGTATCTAAAAATCAAATCAAAAGATACGAATGTCCGACAGTTACCCAAATGTACATCACTGTATACAGTAGGGCCACAGACGTACATACCAACGAGATTGGCATGAATGGGTTCGAATTTTTCTTTTGTTCGCGAAAGTGTATTGTATAAAACGAGATTATGGTCCATGTCTAATCGCTGCTTGAAAGCTATTTTTGTCTAAAGTATATTTGAATTGGCACACCAGTAAAGTCAAAATTATCACGTAATTTATTCTCTACAAAGCGCTTATATGGATCTTTGATATATTGTGGTAAATTACAGAAGAACGCAAACATCGGTGTTCTTCCTGGCAATTGTGTTACATATTTAATTTTGATGTATTTGCCTTTTAAGGATGGTGGTGGATAGTTTTCAATAATATCCAGCATCACTTCATTCAGCTTGGACGTTGGAATTTTCTTTGTTTTGTTAGCATATACCTTATCAGCAACCTCCAACACCTTAAGAACACGTTGTTTTTCAGTCACCGAAGTAAAAACAATAGGTACATCAGTAAACGGCGCTATTTTTTCTTTGATGCGATCTTCGAACGCCTTCATGGTCTTATTATCTTTTTCGATCAAATCCCATTTGTTGACAACGATCACGATACCTTTGCGGTTTTTCTCTGCCAGGTTGAAAATATTAACGTCCTGCGCCTCTAATCCATCTTGTGCATCGAGCATTAAAATCGTCACATCGGAATCTTCCAACGCTTTAATGGTACGCATGACCGAATAAAACTCGATATCTTCATTTACTTTGGATTTGCGACGAAGACCTGCCGTATCGATCAATAAAAAGTTGTGTCCATATTGATTATAATGAATACGGATTGAATCACGTGTTGTACCAGCCATTGGCGTAACAATATTGCGATCTTTACCGATCAATGCATTTGTCAAAGAGGATTTACCCACATTTGGGCGACCAACAATCGTATATTTAGGTAAAGCTTCATCTTCTTCCTGCTCTTCTTCAAAATGAGAGACAACAGCATCCAACAGTTCTCCTGTACCCGATCCTGTAGCTGAGGAAATATTGAACACCTCTCCTAATCCAAAGGCATAAAACTCAGCCGATTCATGGTGCAATTTTGCGTGATCGACTTTATTCGCTACCACATAAACAGGTTTGGAACTTCTTCTCAGAATATCAGCGATTTCGTCATCCAAATCGGTAATTCCGGTAGTGACATCTACCATAAAGATCACGACAGACGCTTCTTCAATAGCGATATAGACCTGATCACGGATTGCCTCTTCAAAGACATCATCTGAACCATGTACAAAACCACCTGTATCAATTACTGTAAATCTCTTTCCGATCCACTCGGCTGTTTCATAATGACGGTCGCGCGTCACCCCACTAAAGTCATCGACAATCGCTTTTCTACTTTCTGTAAGACGATTGAATAAGGTAGATTTACCAACGTTTGGACGACCAACAATTGCAACAATATTTGCCATATTTATTTTATTTGATCCACCCACTATCACAGCAGGTGGCACTTTTATGCTAAAATTATACTTAAGGGAACAAAGATACGGATTCGAAAGGGATAATTGAGACACAAAAACAAAAATGGCTTTACCGTGAAGTAAAGCCATTTATATTGATTAAATGATCGTATACATCTAATTCTAATTAGACGTTGGATTCTGTGTCAACTTACCAGGATATGAGTTTATCGCATCTTGTGGTATAAAATAGGTTACTCTAAAATCTGTTGGTGCAATATCTTCGAACTGCTTCTGCGGTCCAGGATATGTTCTATTTAGAGGTTCTCCGTTACGAAAAACATCGTAACTGCGTTCCGCCTGATAGGCCAGCTCCAGTTGACGTTCTTTATCAATCAATTTAAATGCATTACTTGCATCGAGCGATGCGTAGCCACCATTTACAATAGAACGATTTCTGATAGTATTCAAATCATTTAAAGCAGCGCCATAATTACCTAATTTTGCATTAGCCTCAGCACGGTTTAAATAAATTTCACCTAAACGGCTGATGACTGGTGAGTGCAACTGTGATTCCTCGCCTTCACGTGAGCACTTCACAATATAAAACTGTGGATAAGCACGGTTTAAGGAAATATAATAATCAATCATACCTACATATGTTTTACCATCTGCATACGAAATTTTATAGGTTTGCTGTGCAGCATTGACAGCAGTCAATGTATAGACATTTTCACCATCTTTACAAGTAACGGTATTACCGCTAATAGTAGCAGGAGCCTGCACATAACTCAATGTAACCGGATCACCTGCTTTTTGGGGCACATCCTGCTTAATAAATCGAAACACCGTCGAATATTTCCCGGCATCATCTTTTGAATAAGTAGGTTCAATAAAGGCTGCGCGCGCATCGACAATCGTATAATGATCAGGTCTCCAGTCATTGCGACCAGTTTCATTTAATAAATCAATGTACTTGGCACTGGAATACATCTCACCCCAGCCCATACCGCCAATATTGGAATACATACCACCGATACCATAATAATGATCATCGCCCGAGAACTCAGACGCAACACGTTTCACCGCAAAGATCGTCTCTTTGTTATCTTCTGGTCTAAAGGTATTGTATTTCATGAATTGCTCACGAGCCAATAGGACATATTTACCTGAATTAATCACCTTGTCTGCGTATTCTACAGAAAGACGTGCATATTCTGCATTTGGATTTTTATACGTGCCGCTCATATACAGATATATACGGGAAAGCATTGCTTGTGCCGCCCCCTTTGAAGCATACACTGCCCCTTTATCGATCTTCAATAAAGCTTCTGCTTTCTTCAGATCACTGATTGCTTGCGCATAGGTATCTTTTACAGACGCACGGTCCGGTAAGTTCAAATCATTGAATACATCTTCAGGTGTACCGTTGACAATTGGAACACCCAAGTTTGTCTCGGGACTTTGGTAATAAGGCTTCCCGAACGCACGGCAAAGGTAAAAATACATCATTCCACGGATGTAATAACATTCACCTATCTTATTATCCATTTCTGGACTCTGACCTTCAGCAAACATCTTGATCAGGTTCGACGATTGGGCAATCGCTTTATAACCGCTATCCCAAAAGTTCTGCAAACGGTAATTATTCGGTGTTCTTGCATAGGAGATAAATTCGTAGAACGCATCTGTGGATGACCCGCGGATCATCATATTATCACCGGCATATTCACCAAGACGGTGCATCGGATCAGACCAAGCTTTTAACTGCGCATAAGTACCTGTTACCATTGCATCAGGATTACTTGCTATATTTTCTTCGTCCATCGAAGTATAAGGAAGACGATCAATATCGCAGGAAGATACTGCCGCTGCGATCAAAAGTCCGATTAATATCTTTTTCATTATTGGTTTTCTAAACGTTAAAATTAAAATGTCACGCTTGCGCCGAACATGTATTTACGAACCATTGGATATACAGAAACGCCTGTAGATCTGATCATTTGACCACCCCCGCCTTTACCATCTGGTTCAGTCAATGGAAGCTCCGGATCAACACCCGAGTAGTTTGTAATCGTAAACAAATTCTCTCCAGCTAAGAATACACGTAAATTTTTGATGTTATACTTTTTCAGATCGAAGTTGTAACCCAAAGTCAAGGATCTCATTTTTAAGAAATTGTTACTTTCCAAGAAGCGTGTTGACGGTGAATTGCCTTTATCTTGGTTATCGTATCTTGCAATCGGGTGAGTGGCAACATCGCCAGGTTTTTCCCAACGGCTCCAACCATCCTGTAACTTCATCTGGTTACGATCCGTATAGGTTCCATCCGAATCAAATTCCTGACGCGAGTAATTATATAATTTACCGCCCAAGGAGAAACCGAACACGGCATTCAGGTCAAACTGCTTATAACTTAAAGCCGTACTGAAACCGCCGAAAAGATCCGGATTTCCTTTTCCTACATTACGGAAGGTTGCATTGGAATAGTTCGACGTCGTTGTCCTTGTTTGATTGCCATTGGCATCTGTCTCGTATCGATACCACATTGGCAAACCATTATCTACGTTAACACCAGCCCACTCTTTTAAGTAATAGGTATCTACCGGAAAACCAGGTTGAAGCAGACGTTGCGCTGATCCAGCGATACCCGATCCGTCACCTGCGATAATTGGTTTTGAAACTAGATTACCATTGGCATCTTTTGTCGCAAATAGCTCGGTCAATTTATTCATATTGTGACTCAAATTAACATCCAAGCTCCAATGTACATTGTCATTTCGAACGATGTCGCCACCAATGGTCAATTCAATCCCCCGGTTTTGCATCTTACCAATATTTTTCCAGATAGAAGTGACACCGGTCAGACCGCTGATTGGCACTTGATAAAGTACATTATCAGTCTTCTTGTCATAATAATCAACATTGAATCGCAATCTATTCTTAAACAAGGCTGCATCAACCCCAAAACCAGTTGTGTAGGTTTTTTCCCAAGTCAGATCTTTATTACCGATTTGGCTAATTAATGCCCCTGGTATACCATTGTAACTTGATGATGCAGACACCGAGTAAAGACTATATTGCGGATATAATGAACTTGGTCTATTACCTACCGATCCATAAGCCGCCCGCAGTTTCAAATTATCTACCCAATCAGCCTTGAACCACTCTTCCTTATTGATATTCCAGCCACCACTAACGGAAAAGAAGTTTCCATATTTTGCATTGGTACCAAAATTGGATGCTCCATCCCGACGAAACGATAGCTGTGCCAAATATTTATTATCGTATGCATAGTTTGCATTAGACAAGAATGACTGTACTGCCCATTCTGAAATCCCACCTTTCGTACGTTCTGGCTTTGCAACAACATCCAATACCTCGAAACCATTGACAATACCCGTTCCGTAAGCATCTAAAGTTTTTGTCCAGTAGTCGTTAAATTCGTATGCAGCCAATCCATTCAGACTATGTTTATCCCAGGTCTTGTTGAAACGCAAGATTTGGTTGGTATAACGACGCGCAAACTCCATGCGGTAATCCGTCACACGCCCAATTACACTTTCACCGCTGTTTGATCGCGGATCTTGATAACCACTGTCAGAATACGTATTGTAGCGATAATTGTTGACAGAAGAGAAGGTCAACCAATCCGTTAATTTGACATCGAAATCTAAGTTACCCATAAATTCATAATTGGTATTGGCACTATGATTCCATTGCAAGTCATACAAGTAATTCGTGCTTGCATTATTGACCCAGCCACTATAACGGTGTGGCACTAAATTTCCATTTGCATCGTATGGACTATCCCAAGGTAGGTTTCCATACATGGCATTGACATCATATTGACGATCATCTACCGCACGTCTCGAACCGGCAATAGATGGCTTGATGGTCAACCAGTCAAAAGGCTTATAGTTGGTACGTAATCTAAAGTTATAACGATCGTAATCATACCCTTTTACAGCACCGGCTTCGTTGTAGTACCCTAAAGACAAATAAGACTGTAGTTTATCATTTCCTCCCTGAATGGATAAATTGTGGTTTTGAACAAATCCGGTCTTCGTTGCCAGCTTCCACCAATCAAAATTGCTATTGCGCAAGTCCGAATTCCAACGTGGGAATTTGATATCAGCGGGATTCGAAAATGAAGCAAAGTAGTCATAAAGTTCAGCCCCATCCATCATTTCCATATGCCCATTGGAAAGTTGGTTGATACCCATTTTTGTAGAAAAGCTAATGCTTGTTTTGGAAGCCGAAGGATTTTTTGTTGTAACGACAACAACACCATTTGCACCTTGAGAACCATAAATAGATGTTGAGGCAGCATCTTTTAGTATAGTCAATGATTCAATGTCATCTGGATTGATATCACCTGGGCTTGAGCCAACGATAACACCGTCAATAACCCACAACGGACTCGTCGTACCGCTTAGGGTTGCCTGACCACGAATCACAACACCACCATTTGACCCCGGTTTACCAGCCCCTGGTGCAACATATACACCGGCAGCCTTACCATTCAGCATATTCTCAACCGATGGCGTAGTGACATCACGTAATTTGTTTCCCTTAACAGCCTGAAGGGCACCAGTTAAACTTTCTTTTTTCTGTTGTGTTCCATACCCAACGACAACAACTTCCTCAAGTGCTTCACTATTGGACTCCAGATTGATGTTAACAACCGGTCCTGTCACCGTCACTTCCTGTGTTTTATAACCAACACTTGTAACGACCAGTACATCACCATTTTTAGCATCTATTGTAAAACGTCCATCTGCTCCTGCCGATGTCGATTTACCGCTCCTCTTAACGCTAATGGTTGCTCCAGCCAATGGGCCGTCCGTCGACTGCACTTTTCCATTCACTTTTTGTTGATAAACAGCGCCATGCAACAATACATTTTGGCCCGCAACTGGAAGATCATTAGCATTTGCCAAGTTGTGCGAACTTGATAGGAGTAAAGCTATTGATAACAGACTCAACTTGTGATTTTCAAGAATCTTTGAAATCATAATATTTTATAGTTAGTTTAAAAATTGATTAGCTTACTAATCAAAATTTAGGTACATGAATGCTAAAACTAAAGTAAGATGGTAGGATATCAAAATTTACAAACAACGAAATCGATTGCGCCAATTGGACAAACGATTGCATAAACACGCATTATACAACCTATCACATGTGCACGAAGAAGAAGCATAAAGCTGTATCAAAAATTGATCTTTCAATAAATGTGGACAACCAAACAATGGGAAATTAGATGAAAGGAAAGTGCGCCTACCCTGGAGGATATACCATGGCTACAATAGATTAGTAGCGCATAAAAAAAGCCAAGATTTACACCTCAGCTTTTCCTTTAGTAGCGGGGACCA